>NZ_KB291261.1:2734-3098 GCF_000318275.2 Capnocytophaga sp. oral taxon 332 str. F0381 | reverse complement strand
TTCAGATGGTAAAGATTTATTATTTTATTTCAGCATGTTTATTGTTATTTTCTTGTAACAATAACAATACCCAAGTATCATCTTCTGATGAAACTATCGATACTATTTCCTCTATCAAAAGAGATACCATAGTAGAAAAAGATACAATTGCACCAATTCAAGTGCCTAAAGAAGAAACTGATGAAGCTACAAAAATGATTTTAGAATTTTATGATAAGTACATCAGGCAGAAAGATAAAATGCCTTGTCTTGATTGCGAAGAATTAAGGAAAATAGAAAGGGAGTTTCTATCAAATAAATTGATAAAAAAAATAAAACCTATTACTGAATATAGAGATATGGATTTTATTGTAAATGCCCAAGA
>NZ_KB291261.1:2046-2714 GCF_000318275.2 Capnocytophaga sp. oral taxon 332 str. F0381 | reverse complement strand
GAAAAAATGTGAAGATGAATTGATAAGAATTAAGAAAAGATATTTATCAAGTAAATTAATAAAAAAAATAGAGCCCACTGAAGATAGAGATATGGATTATATTGTAGATGCCCAAGATACTTTCATAGAATGGTTGGACTCTATTAAGGTAAAGAAGATAAATTCAAAAAGATATAATGTGTATATTTATGATTTCTTTTTAAATAGATATGATAGCGTACAATTAAAAGTAGCTAAGAAGAAGGATAAGTATATTATTGATGATATTAATTTTAAAATATTCAGATGGTAAAGATTTATTATTTTATTTCAGCGTGTTTATTGTTGTTTTCTTGTAACAATAGCAATAATACCCAAGTGTCATCTTCTAATGATACTACAGATACTATTTCCTCTGTCAAAAGAGATACCATAGTAGAAAAAGATACAATTGCACCAATTCAAGTGCCTAAAGAAGAAACTGATGAAGCTACAAAAATGATTTTAGAATTTTATGACAAGTATATCAGGCAACAAGATAAAATACCGTGCTCTGATTTATATGAAGAAGAAAAAAAATGTGAAGATGAATTAATAAGAATTAAGAAAAACTATTTATCAAATAAATTGATAAAAAAAATAAAACCTACTGAAGATAGAGATATGGATTTTATTGTAAATGCCCAAGA
>NZ_KB291261.1:321-2026 GCF_000318275.2 Capnocytophaga sp. oral taxon 332 str. F0381 | reverse complement strand
ATAGAGATATGGATTTTATTGTAAATGCCCAAGATACCAACCTAGAATGGTTAGACTCTCTTAAAGTAAAGAAGATAAATTCAAAAAGATATAATGTGTATCTTTTTAACTTTTATGATAACAGATATGATAGCATACAATTAAAAGTTGCTAAAAAGAAAGACAGGTACATCATTGATGATATTAATTTTAAAATATTCAGATGGTAAAGATTTATTATTTTATTTCAGCGTGTTTATTGTTGTTTTCTTGTAACAATAACAACACCCAAGAAAACAACTATATTGAAAATGATATAGATACCATTGAGGAAGCAGATTATGTACAAGAAATAACCGATGAGAGGATTACAAGGGAAATAAAGGATAAGAATTATGTTATCTTTGTGGAACCAACCTTATTTTACCTTGATAGCCTAAAGAATGTGTCAAAAGATGATGATTTCTATACAACGGTAGACGATGCTACTTTTTATATGACAATGGCAAGCGATCTTGCATTAGAAAAAAGAATAGATACAATAAACATAAAAATAGGCGAAATCTTAAAAATAGGAGAAAAAATAATTCAGGTATCCAAAGACAATCCTTGGACATTGATTTTATACAAACAGGGCGGAAAGACAAAAGAGTTATATCCTATAGAAATACAAATAGATGATAAAATTATTGACATTTTTTTTCAATGAATAAGTCCGTATATCCTAACACTTTAACAATCTAATAAAAAGATTGATTGAAAGAGAACCTATTTTCCAATCTCTGTTAATATGCTATTAACTTGACACCTCAATTAAAGAATATTATTCTGTAAAAATATGAAAAAAACTTACTATATATTAATATTATTTCTTTTTATATCTTGTAATTCAAAATTAATTCCTTTAGTTTATCCGCCTGTTAGCTTGAAAAAGGATTATTCTGAAGACACAAGAAACTTTAAGGAATATAAAGGAAAGATTGAAGGATTGCCAAAAGATAGATATTATAAAGCTGCTATAAAAATACTATTAGATAGTACTTTATGTAGTTTTACTTCTTCTGATATGGATCATAATTTTTATATATATTTGGATACAACTTGTATTAGAAGAGATAGTTATATAGAAATTATTTTAAATGATTACTCTCCTAAAACAATTTTATTAAATGATTTTATTAATTCTGATAAAAATATTACTCTTATTAAAGATAAGAATATTATAACAAAAGATACTTATGATAATTTTTATAGAACATCTTTATCCGAATGTGGTACCATTTCTGATAGAGATATTATTTATTCTACTAAATATCTTACAGAAGATAGAATTCATTTAAGTAATATAGAAGAAATAAACCAATTAAAAAATGGAGATTTCTACTATGAGGATAATAAGACTCATGTTTTAGTCATAGGAAGTAAACTAAATAGTAATAAAAATGGAGAGTGGAGAACTTATTTGCTAAAATATAGTGATGATCCAGTGTTAAAAAAAATAGAAACTTATTCTAATAATTATTTAGATGGTTATTACTATGAAACAGATAACTCTAATTTTACTAAACAAGGCTATTATAAGAAAAATAAAAAGTACGGATACTGGGAAGAGATAGATTGGAAAGGAAATATACATAAAGAGTATTATAAAAATGGAAAGAAGAAAACAAAGCGCAGAGGAAATCTTTAAATAAAAACCACAATTATGAAGAAAATATTCTTTTTA
>NZ_KB291261.1:0-301 GCF_000318275.2 Capnocytophaga sp. oral taxon 332 str. F0381 | reverse complement strand
TAATATTTGCTATAATTTCTTTGCTTTCTAAAAAATCTCTCACAGATTTGCTGTCAAATCCTGCATCAGTATTGAGAAACAGTCCTTTGTGTTCTATTCCTGCTTTAGGACTCCCCATTGCTATCATTTGCCCTTTATTATCACACAAAAAAATGCTATTTGTGGTTATGGCTTTTTTCCTTGCTTGATAACCTGCTGACGCTCCTTTTTGGCGACAGCGCGTATGACTACCATCCAATTGTAGCCAAATCAAAATTACTTTTAAATCCTCTTTTTTCTACACTTAAAAAGGGAATAATCC
>NZ_KB291260.1:0-537 GCF_000318275.2 Capnocytophaga sp. oral taxon 332 str. F0381 | reverse complement strand
CGGTATCTGTACAAGTATCGGTATCGGCGGTGAGTGGCTTGCCACTGACGGTAGGAGACTTGCGCTTTGCGATGGGTGCTACAGCACCAACAACACATCCAAACACTTGGGCTAATACAACAGGACAGTTCAATGTACAGATGGATGCAACGCATACTTTCTGGGTAGGACATAGCAAGACAGGTTGTGTGATACGCGTACTTTATAGAGCACCGAATGTCAATACGTTTAAGATTATAAATCCGCAGGTGTCTAATACGCCTTGCAAGGGAGGTTCGGAAGGGACAGCAACCTTCACCCTAAGTAATACAACATCGGGACACGGACACCAAGTAACGATAAATCCATCGGCAGGAACGCTCCATCCGGCATTAGGAATCTTAGCAGCAGGAACGACAGACTTCTGGGTGAGTGGATTGGCATCGGGTACTTATACACTTACGGTGAAAGATGCGACCACACAATGTGAGCAAGATTATGTATTTACGATAGAAGAGCCAACAGTAAGCTTGTCGGCGACCACACAAGTACGATCAA
>NZ_KB291259.1:2571-19465 GCF_000318275.2 Capnocytophaga sp. oral taxon 332 str. F0381 | reverse complement strand
AGGTACGGCGTTTTTTTAATTCTCCAAATTTTTTGAGACTTTTTTTTGCAATTATTTTTTAAATCATTGATTTTCAGTACTAAAAAATTTGTATTTTTTTACCCCCAAGCGGTTATTTTTGCTATTTTGGTTTCATTCCCAAAGCATTTTTATCTATTTATGCGAATAAAAAGATGAAAAATAAGTTTATATTATCCCTGCAAAAGTAGTAATTATTTTGAATTTCTCATTAGCATATTAGCTATTTTTTCTAACTTTGTAAGCAAAAAAAAGTTATTATGTTAGAAAAAGCAATATTGATAGCAACGATAGCTCATAAAGGGCAAATAGATAAAGGAGCAACTCCTTATATTATGCACTTAATCAGAGTAATGAATGCAGGTAATACTGAAAATGAAAAAATATGTGGTATTTTGCACGATTTGATTGAGGATACAGAATGGACATTTGAAAAACTAAAAGAAGAAGGGTTTGATGATGAAATTATTGAAGCTTTGCGGTGTGTTACAAAGCTACCTAATGAAAATTATGAAGAGTTTATTGCACGCATTATTACCAATCCATTAGCTATAAAGATAAAACTTAATGACTTGAAAGATAATATGGATATCACCCGTCTAAGTTTTATTAGTGAAGAGGATTGTGAACGTCTCAATAAGTACTTAAAAGCATATCAGTTTCTTTTATCAAAAGCATAAAATAAGAAATCCAAATTATTGTTTTACACAACAATTTGGATTTCTTGTCTTATTACTTTATAGAACAAGGTTCTGTTCAGTTTCAAAATTACCAAAACTTCACACTCAAAAGATTTCAACAATCTTTCTCGCCAGCTCTTTAACGCATTGCTCTATTCTTCAAGTCTTATATCCAATCCAAGACCTTTCAATTCGTGCATCAATACGTTGAATGATTCTGGCAATCCTGGTTCAGGCATTGTCTCCCCTTTCACGATAGCCTCGTAAGTTTTAGCACGTCCTACCACATCATCAGATTTAACAGTTAAGATTTCGCGTAAGGTACTTGAAGCTCCATAGGCTTCTAATGCCCATACCTCCATCTCTCCAAAACGCTGACCTCCAAACTGCGCTTTACCTCCAAGAGGTTGTTGCGTGATAAGTGAATAAGGCCCTATAGAACGTGCGTGCATCTTATCATCAATCATATGTCCGAGCTTAATCATATAGATTACCCCTACAGTTGCTTTTTGGTCAAAACGCTCACCAGTACCTCCATCATATAAGTAAGTATGTCCAAAACGAGGTACACCAGCTTCATCAGTAAGAGCATTGATTTGCTCAAGTGAAGCACCATCAAAGATAGGAGTAGCATACTTTTGTCCTAATTTTTGTCCAGCCCATCCAAGTACGGTTTCATAAATCTGACCAATGTTCATACGCGATGGCACCCCAAGAGGGTTCAACACTATGTCTACAGGGGTTCCGTCTTCAAGGAATGGCATATCTTCATCACGAACAATACGTGCTACGATACCTTTATTACCGTGGCGACCTGCCATCTTATCACCAACTTTTAGCTTACGTTTCTTAGCTATATATATTTTAGCCAATTTCAAAATACCCGAAGGCAACTCATCCCCTACCGATACTGTGAATTTATCACGGCGCAACAAACCTTGCAAGTCGTTTTCACGAATGCGATAGTTATGCAACAAGTCATCTATAAGTCCGTTGATGTGTGCATCGTCTGTCCAGCCCGATGAGGTAAGATGTGCATAATCCTCAATATTCTCAAGTGCTTTTTTAGTATATTTTTTGCCTTTAGGGATAATTTCTTCGCCCAAATCATTCGTTACACCTTGTGAAGTTTTATCAGATACCAACGAATAAAGTTTCTCTAAAAGCTTATTGCGCAAAGCTTCAAATTTTGCATTGTATGAAGCTTCCAAAGTTGCCAAATCCTCTTTGTCTTTATTGCGTTTGCGTTTATCTTTTACAGCACGAGAAAAAAGCTTTTTATCAATTACTACCCCGTAAAGTGATGGTGAAGCCTTAAGTGAAGCATCTTTCACATCTCCAGCTTTATCACCAAAGATAGCACGCAACAATTTTTCTTCAGGAGTAGGATCCGATTCACCTTTAGGAGTAATCTTTCCTATAAGTATATCACCTGGTCGAACCTCTGCCCCAATGCGTATCATACCATTTTCATCCAAATCTTTGGTAGCATCTTCCGATACGTTAGGAATATCACTAGTAAGCTCTTCAGGACCCAATTTAGTATCACGTACCTCCAAAGCATACTCATCTATGTGAATAGAAGTAAAGATATCATCACGTACAGCACGCTCAGAAATTACGATAGCGTCCTCAAAGTTATAACCTTTCCAAGGCATAAACGCCACTTTCATATTGCGCCCTAAAGCCAATTCCCCATTTTCAGTAGCATATCCTTCACAAAGCACTTGCCCTTTTTTCACCCTTTGCCCTTTGTGAACTATAGGTTTAAGGTTGATACAAGTACCTTGGTTTGTTTTTTGGAATTTGATAAGTTTATAAACAGTCTCATCAGCATCAAAACTTACTAATTTTTCCTCATCAGTACGATCGTAAGTAATGATAATTTTTTCAGCATCCACATAATCCACTACCCCATCACGCTCAGCATTCATCAGTACGCGGGCATCTGAAGCAATACGGCGCTCTAAGCCAGTACCTACAATAGGCGCTTCAGGTTTCAACAATGGTACAGCTTGGCGCATCATATTCGAGCCCATCAACGCACGGTTCGCGTCATCGTGTTCCAAGAACGGAATCAAAGAAGCCGAAATAGAAGCTATCTGGTTAGGAGCGACGTCTATATATTCCACCTCATTAGGCTCAATAATAGGGAAGTCTCCATCCTCTTTTACAACCACACGCTCGTCAATGATTTTATCCTCACTATCCAAAGCTATGTTTGCCATACCAATCTTTAGTCCTTCTTCATCTTCTGCAGTAAGATAAGTCATATCTTTAAGGTCTACCTTTCCATTAGTCACCTTGTGGTAAGGCGTTTCAATAAAGCCCATACCATTTACTTTTGAAAAGACTGCCAATGAAGAGATAAGCCCAATGTTAGGTCCCTCAGGAGTTTCAATAGGACACAAACGACCATAGTGAGTGTAGTGTACGTCACGCACCTCAAAACCAGCACGCTCACGCGACAAACCTCCAGGCCCTAAAGCCGACAAACGTCTCTTGTGAGTAATCTCTGCCAATGGGTTTGTCTGATCCATAAACTGTGAAAGCTGGTTTGTACCAAAGAAAGAGTTTATTACAGACGACAATGTCTTAGCATTGATCAAATCAATAGGTGTAAATACCTCGTTATCACGCACATTCATACGCTCACGAATAGTACGAGCCATACGTGAAAGTCCTACACCAAACTGTGCTGCCAACTGCTCACCCACTGTACGTACACGGCGGTTAGAAAGGTGGTCGATATCATCGACTTCAGCCTTCGAGTTGATAAGCTCTATAAGGTATTTTACAATAGTGATAATATCCTCCTTGGTAAGCACCTGCTTTTCCATAGGCGTATCAAGCCCCAATTTCTTGTTGATACGATAACGCCCTACATCACCCAAATTATAACGCTGATCTGAGAAGAAAAGCTTATCAATAATACCACGAGCCGTTTCCTCATCAGGCGGTTCAGCATTACGCAACTGACGATAGATGTGTTCTACAGCCTCCTTTTCAGAGTTTGTAGGGTCTTTCTGTAAAGTATTGTGAATAATTGTATAGTCTGTCGTTTGGCTATCCTCCTTATGAAGAAGAATAGTTTTCACATCAGCCTCCAATATTTCTTGAATATTATCCTCATCAAGAACCGTATCACGGTCAAGGATAATTTCATTACGCTCAATAGAAACCACCTCACCAGTATCCTCATCTACGAAGTCCTCGTGCCAAGTATTTAGCACACGAGCCGCCAAACGTCTACCAATGTACTTTTTAAGCCCTGTTTTAGAAACTTTTATTTCCTCAGCAAGGTCAAATATTTCTAATATATCTTTATCTCGCTCAAAACCAATAGCCCTAAACAAAGTAGTTACAGGAAGTTTTTTCTTACGGTCGATGTAAGCATACATCACATTGTTGATGTCGGTAGCAAACTCAATCCACGAACCTTTAAAAGGAATAATACGAGCTGAATAAAGTTTTGTACCATTAGTATGAAACGACTGCCCGAAGAATACGCCCGGAGAACGGTGCAATTGTGATACCACCACACGTTCAGCACCATTGATAACGAATGTACCACTGGTAGTCATATAAGGTACAGTACCCAAATAGACATCTTGCACGATAGTTTCAAAATCTTCGTGCTCAGGGTCGGTGCAATAGAGCTTCAATCTCGCTTTCAATGGCACACTATATGTAAGACCACGCTCTATACACTCCTGAATAGTATAACGAGGTGGATCTACAAAATAATCAAGAAATTCAAGTACAAATTGGTTACGAGTATCAGTAATAGGAAAGTTCTCCTTAAATGTCTGATACAAGCCCTCGTGCACTCGGTCTTCCGATTTCGTTTCCATTTGAAAGAACTCTTGAAACGCTTTAATTTGAATATCCAAAAAATCAGGATATTCAGGAACGTGTTTCACGGAAGCAAAATTCACTCTTGCAGTTTGATTCGTAAGCATTTTCTTTACTTTAATATTATTATTTAATGCGTTAGTAGTAAGTTGTTGTCATTAGTTGTTAGCTGCCACAGTAGATATAGGTTCTTGCAACACCATCTTCTTCTTTTTCTACTTCAGAACCTTCATAAAATACGTGGTCGCCTAATTCTTTATTAGCCTGTTGGTTATGTACTTTCATCAGAAATTCATAGCCCAAAAAGTTCTTGCCGTTATCAGGAAGCAAAGTTGCTGCCAATTCTACCTGATAACCATACTCATCATCATCAGGTTCTTGTTCAAAATAATCTTCATCTTCTCGCAACTCCTCATTAGGTAGTATATCTTCTGGGTGTACCCAAGCCATATATTGCATTTCAATACTAGGCTCATCAATTACTAGTTCGTCTAATTGCCATTCTTTTTCGTTTTCACAGCTAATATTATACTCTTCAATATCTTTTTTAAACTCTTCTACAGTATTATAATACTTCTTAGAAAAACTCCAATAGATGTTATTTAAACGTTCAAGGTGTTTGCTCATTTTGTTTTATGTTTATTTGGCTAAAGTATATTTAATCTTCTGCCATAATATTGTTATTGTATTGTTTTCTAAAATAAAGGTTCTTGATAACAGCTTCTAAAATCCCTTATTTCTATTACACCAAGTTCTTCATAAACCTTATAATATATTATAAATCTTTTATTTAGAAAATATTTTCTATATAAATCCATTTGCTCACTATATGTTGCCAAAAAATAGGGAGCTTCAACCAACTCATCTTCTAAGGTTTCAACAGCTTGTATTATCTTAAATGAATAGTCAAAAGAGCCATTATGTCTATCCCAATAATCAAGAGTCTCATAATATTTCTTTTTAGCCTCTATTACCCAATTTACCCGCATACTTTTCCCGTATTTCTCTACGCACCTCTTCACTACTTACTACCATTCCCAATCTCGATTGTTCTTCAGCTATTGCTAAACTCTTTAGTTCATCAGGTGTTAGTTGATAATAAAAATCTTCTTCTTCTAAGATTTTTTTACGGTCATCTATTGCTATATTTAATAGAGTTTCCATAGTTTCCTAACTTTACTTTTCATTTAAATTACAAAATGGTTTAGGTCTAATTCCTATTGAAAAAGACCTAAACCTTATAGGGTTCTCTTAGTAAAATTATTTCAATTCTACTTCAGCACCAGCTTCTTCTAAAGATTTTTTAAGCCCTTCAGCTTCTTCTTTAGAAACACCTTCTTTTACTTTTGAAGGAGCACCGTCTACTACTTCTTTAGCCTCTTTTAGTCCAAGACCAGTAAGGTCTTTTACTAATTTCACTACAGCCAATTTGTTAGCACCTGCTGATTTCAATACTACGTCAAATTCAGTTTTTTCAGCTGCAGCTTCACCTGCACCACCTGCTGCAGGCCCTGCTGCTACTGCTACTGCAGCTGCTGCTGGCTCAATACCATACTCGTCTTTAAGGATTTGAGCAAGCTCGTTTACTTCTTTAACGGTTAAATTTACTAATTGTTCTGCGAAATTTTTTAAATCTGCCATTTTTTCTATCGTTTTTTAATTGTTTATAAATAATTTTGTGCGTTTCTCACTATTCTTTTTCCGAAAGTGTCTTGATGATACCCGCAAGCTTACCACCGCTTGATTTAAGCGCAGAGATAACGTTCTTGGCTGGTGATTGAAGCAAGCCAATGATATCGCCAATAATTTCGTTTTTAGATTTGATAGCTGCAAGTGCATCCAATTGGTTATCACCTACAAACACTGCCGAATCTATATAAGCCCCTTTCAATACAGGCTTGTCTGATTTTTTGCGGAACTCTTTGATAAGTTTAGCTGGTGCATTACCCACTTCAGCATACATCAAGGCACTATTTCCTTTTAGTATATGTGGTAATTCACCAAATTCTTTATCTGAACTTTCCATTGCTTTTGCAAGCAAAGTATTCTTTACAACTGCTAGCTTTATATCCGCTTTGAAGCACGCACGGCGCAATGCACTCGTTTGTTGAGCGTCCAAGCCAGTTAGGTCTGTTACATAAATAACGTTGTTTTCAGCTAACTGAGCAGTCAAATTGTCTATTACTAATGATTTTTCTTCTCTTGTCATAATTTCCGATTATTAACTACCAATTAAACTGTTTTTGTATCCACTGCTACACTTGGGCTCATTGTAGATGAAAGGTAGATAGATTTCATATACGTACCTTTTGCCGCTGTAGGTTTCATTTTTATCAACGTTTGGATAAGTTCGTTAGCATTATCTACCAATTTATCAGCAGAGAAAGAAACTTTACCTATCGATGCGTGTACAATACCTGTTTTATCCACACGGAAGTCTATTTTACCAGCTTTTACCTCTTGTACAGCTTTACCAATTTCCATAGTAACGGTACCTGTTTTAGGGTTAGGCATCAAGCCACGAGGGCCTAATACTCGTCCTAACGGACCTAATTTACCCATTACTGCAGGCATTGTTACGATTACATCTACATCAGTCCAACCATCTTTTATCTTTTGTAGATATTCATCAAGCCCTACATAGTCAGCACCAGCAGCCTTTGCTTCCGCTTCTTTATCAGGCGTTACCAAAGCCAATACGCGAACATCTTTACCTGTTCCGTGGGGTAGTGTAACCACACCACGCACCATTTGGTTCGCTTTACGTGGGTCTACACCCAAACGTACTGCAATATCCACTGAAGCATCAAACTTGGTATAAGTAATTTCTTTTAATAATGCAGAAGCATCTTTTAGCGAATAAAGTTTATTCCTATCCACTTTGGCAAGAGCTTCTTTGTGTTTCTTTGTTAATTTTGCCATAATGCTTTCCGATTAAAAAGGTTTTTCACCAGTTACTGTTATACCCATTGAGCGAGCTGTACCCGCAACCATACTCATTGCAGCTTCCAATGTAAATGCACTTAAATCAGGCATCTTATCTTCTGCAATTGCTTTTACTTGTTCCCAAGTAACACTACCTACTTTTTTACGGTTGGGCTCTCCTGATCCTCCTTTAACCTTTGCAATTTCCAATAGCTGAACGGCAGCAGGCGCTGTTTTTACGACAAAGTCAAACGACTTATCTTTGTATACTGTGATAACTACAGGAACCACTTTGCCTTGCTTATCTTGCGTACGTGCATTGAACTGCTTGCAAAATTCCATAATGTTAACACCGGCAGCACCTAATGCGGGTCCTATTGGTGGCGAAGGATTCGCTTGACCTCCCCGAGCTTGTAGTTTAACTACTTTACTAATTTCTTTTGCCATTGTTTATTAATAATTATTTTTATGCCCCGCTTTTGGCAAGGCGTTCTTTTACAATTTCTCTACTTGCGTGTAGCTAAGCTCTATAGGCGTTTTGCGACCAAAAATCTTTACCATTATTTCAAGCTTGCGTTTTTCCTCATTTACACGCTCTATAGTACCATTAAATCCGTTGAAGGGACCATCTATCAGTTTTACTGTTTCGCCCACTTCAAAAGGTATTGGTAATGCTTCAACCGTTTCTGCCAATTCATCTACCTGTCCCAGCATTCGGCTCACATCACTCTTGCGCAAAGGAAGCGGGTCACCACCTTTGGTTTCGCTCAAGAAACCTACTACCCCAGGTATCGATTTGATGATATGCAATACCTCACCAGCCAAGTGTACTTTTACCATCACATAACCAGGCATATGCACACGGTCTTTTGTAATTTTTTTGCCGTTGCGCACTTGTACCACCTTCTCGGTAGGAACCAAAACCTCCTCTACATAGTCAGCATAACCCAAGCGGTTTGTTTCTGTTTCTATGTGATTCTTTATTTTGTTTTCCTGCCCTGTAACAGTTTTTATTACATACCATTTTTTTTCTAACAATGCAGACATTCCTCGGTTGTTTTTATTTCATAAAATTAAAATACTCAGCTACTATCCACTCAAAGAAGGAATCCATACCCCATACTACTAATGAAAAAAGTACAGAAAACACCACTACCACTACCATTTCTTTTTGAGAGTCGGCTAATGTAGGCCACGTTACGTGGTTCTTAAGTTCTTCATAAGATTCTTTAATATACTGAACCATAATTAGTTATTTTATATTTATCTACAATAAGTACCTAAATAGGCACGCTTTTGGGCAGCAAAAGTACGGCAAATATTTTAATCTACAAAACTTTTTACTAAAAAAATATTTTTTTTCTCCTCTACTCTATCTTTTTCCAAGTTCTATTACCTCTAAATTTTTAATCTCCTCCCCCTCTATTTCAAAGCGCAACATCGTACGCACTTTATGCCAACCATAGTTGCCAGCAGCCCCTGGGTTTAGGTGTAAGAGCTTGTATTTAGGGTCATATTGCACTTTTAATATATGTGAGTGTCCCGATATAAATAATTTAGGCTTATTTACCTGAATTTCTTGGGTAGCCAAAGCTGTATAATGAGCAGGATACCCCCCTATGTGTATCATCAGTACTTGCACTTGCTGGCAAGTAAAGCAATTCACTTCGGGGAAAAATTGTCGCACCTCTGTACCGTCAATATTGCCATATACACCGCGCAAAGGTTTTACTGCCTGTAGAGCTTCTATCACCTGTTTATTGCCAAAGTCGCCGCAGTGCCACACCTCATCGGCTTGGGCAGCATAGTGCAGTATGCGGTCGTCTATATACGAATGCGTATCGGAAAGCAGCAGTATTTTCATTTTACATCTAATTTTTGGTGTCGTTTACCCTGTATTTTATAACAAGCACGCTTGGCAGCCGTCTCTTCAGCCTTCTTTTTAGAAGTTGCACGAGCCCGTGTTACCGAATAGCCCTCTACGTGCACCTTTGCTATAAAGTATTTCGTCTCCGATTTATCTTCAATATCCTCTTCGGCTTCAAACAAAAAATCTAATTTGTGCTTTTGGCACCATTCTATTAGCAAACTTTTGTGACTAATTACCTTCTCTTCCAAATATTTAATATCAATATTAGGCAAAATAAGTTTGCGTTCTATAAAGCTAAAACAAGTTTTATAACCTTTGTCAAGATAAATAGCCCCAATAAGAGCCTCAAAAAGATTACCCGTAATATTATTGCCCAACTGCCGTGGAGTGAGCTTGGTACGCAAGAAGCTGAGCAAGTCGAGCTCCTCACCCAATCGGTTCAAGTTGCGCCTTTCCACAATTTTAGAGCGCATTTTGGTAAGGTAACCCTCATTTTCTTCGGGTGCATTCGTAAAAATATAATCAGCGATTACCGCTCCCAAAATAGCATCGCCCAAGAATTCGAGCCGCTCATAACTTTTGCGAGTAGCCTTTTGGTACTGATAAGAAGGGTGAGTAAAAGCCTCACTATAAAGCGATAAGTTTTTGGGTGAAAACCCCAAAAGCTCTTTCATTTTATTATAAAAAATCCCGTCTTTCTTCTTAGAAGTAAAACGGGAAAAATCTAATATTTTCTTTAAGCTAAACACTTAATTAAATACTTATTATGATAGTTTTTTAAACAATAAGCACGCATTATGCCCACCAAAGCCAAAAGTATTGCTCATCGCTACATTCACTTCACGAGCTTGTGCTTTGTTAAATGTAAAGTTCAAACGAGGGTCTATGCGTTCATCAGGGTGTTCAAAGTTGATAGTTGGAGGAACTATGCTATTCTTGATAGCCAAGATAGAAGCTACTGCCTCAATAGCACCCGCTGCTCCCAACAAGTGTCCCGTCATAGATTTTGTAGAGTTGATATTGATATTATAAGCGTGCTCTCCAAATACATCAAGTACAGCTTTAGATTCCGCTACATCTCCCAGCGGCGTAGAAGTACCGTGCATATTGATAGCATCTACCTCATTAGGAGTTACGTTGGCATCTTTCAGGCAGTTATTCATTACCAATTTAGCTCCCAGCCCTTCGGGGTGAGGTGCCGTCATATGATAAGCATCGGCAGAAAGCCCGCCTCCTGCCAATTCGCAATAGATAGTAGCACCACGAGCCACAGCGTGATTGTATTCTTCCAATACGATAGCCCCCGCACCTTCGCCTAATACAAAACCATCGCGATTAGCGTCAAACGGGCGCGAAGCCTTTGAAGGATCTTCATTAAAAGTAGATAGTGCGTGCAAAGCATTGAAACCTCCAATGCCCGCAATAGTAACTGCAGCTTCAGACCCTCCCGACACTATCACATCGGCATAGCCAAAGCGAATGTAGTTCAGCGCATCAATCATAGCATTTGCTGCTGATGCACAAGCCGAAACAGTAGTAAAATTAGGCCCTCTAAAACCGTATTTTATCGAAATCATACCTGAAGCAATATCAGCTATCATTTTAGGAATAAAGAAAGGGTTGAAGCGAGGTGTGCCATCTCCTTGTTGATAGTTGATAACCTCATTTTGGAAAGTTTCGAGACCTCCAATTCCTGAGCCCCAAATTACCCCTACTCTATCTTTATCGGTTTTTTCTACGTCTAAATGAGCATCTTTTACTGCTTCATCGGCTACTACTAAAGCATATTGGGCAAATTTATCCAATTTTCGAGCTTCTTTTCGGTCGATAAAGTTTTCTACATTAAATCCTTTCAGTTCGCAAGCAAACTGAGTTTTAAACTTAGAAGCGTCAAAATAAGTAATGGGTGCAGCGCCACTTTTGCCTGCTACAAGCCCTTGCCAAAAGTCATTGGCAGTATTCCCTACAGGGGTGAGCGCACCAATACCGGTTACTACTACACGTCTTCTCTCCATATAGTTCCTTTTAATTTTTTAGCATTTAGGTTTTAAAATTAGATAAAGGCTATCAGCAATAATTTTTATTACCAATAGCCGTCTATCTATCAGCTACTTACTGTTTATTGTCTTCAATGTATTTTATAGCCTGACCTACTGTTTGAATATTTTCAGCTTGGTCATCTGGAATTTGAATATCAAATTCTTTTTCAAATTCCATAATCAACTCAACAGTGTCTAATGAATCAGCTCCTAAATCATTAGTAAAGCTTGCTTCATTTGTTACTTCGTTTTCGTCTACGCCTAATTTATCTACGATAATGGCTTTAACTCTTGATGCAATGTCTGACATAATTTTCTTATTTTATGATATAATTACTGACGGCAAAGGTACGTATTTTTTTTGAATAACAATCTTTTTACTAACAAATATTGTTATTTTTTTGTACCCAACCTATTAAACATACTTATTATCAGATTGTTAGCTTATAACTAAAGGAAGCGTTACTCAGCTTAAAAATTCATTTCGCTATAGCCAATCGCTTTACCTATGAGGGTTGTAGAGGTACAATCGGTAACTTTTACCATTACAAAATCGCCTACTTTATAGTCTTCTTTAGGGAACACTACTACAGTGTTTTGGGTATTGCGCCCCATCCACTCTTTATCCGATTTTTTTGAGTTGCCCTCAATAAGTACTTCTACTGTATTGCCCAATTGTGCCTGAGTGCGGTAAAGACTGTGTTTTTGCTGAAGGTCTATAATCTCAGCCAATCGGCGTTTTTTCACCTCTTCGGGCACATCGTCTTCTATTTTGCGAGCTGCTAAAGTACCAGGTCGTTCAGAATAAGCAAACATAAAGCCAAAATCATATTTTACGTATTCCATTAGCGAAAGTGTATCTTGATGATCAGCTTCAGTTTCAGTAGGGAAACCTGTAATCATATCTTGCGAAATAGCACAATCGGGGATACGCTCGCGTATACTATCTATCAGGGTAAAGTATTCTTCACGGGTATGCAAGCGGTTCATAGCTTTCAAAATACGATTGCTACCACTTTGTACGGGCAGGTGAATGTACTTGCAAATATTGTGATGTTGTGCCATTGTGTCAATCACATCAAGGGTCATATCTTGTGGATTGGAGGTAGAGAAGCGAATACGCATTTTGGGGTAAGCCGTAGCTACCATATCTAATAGCTTAGCAAAGTTGATAGCTGTAGCTTGTTGCATTTCGGTAGCTTTGCTAAAATCTTTCTTCAGCCCGCCACCATACCATAAGTAACTATCTACATTTTGCCCTAATAGAGTAACTTCCTTAAAACCACGTGCTTGCAAGTCGGCTATCTCTTCGAGGATAGAGTAAGGGTCTCGACTGCGTTCACGCCCACGAGTGAAAGGTACTATGCAGAAGGTACACATATTGTCGCAACCACGAGTGATTGAAACAAAAGCGGTAACGCCATTGCTGTTGAGGCGTATTGGGGCAATATCGGCATAGGTTTCATCTTTAGAGAGAATTACGTTTACAGCCTCGCGTCCTTCTTCAACATCTTCTAAAAGGTTGGGCAGGTCTTTATAAGCATCGGGACCTACCACCATATCTACGATTTTTTCTTCTTCTAAAAAAGCGTGTTTTACGCGTTCTGCCATACAGCCTAATACACCGACTTTCATCGCTGGCTTTTTGCGTTTATATACGTTGAACTGTTCTAAGCGTTTTCGTATGGTTTGTTCGGCTTTGTCGCGCACTGAACAGGTGTTAATGAGTACCAAATCAGCTTCTTCTACGGTGTTGGTGGTATTATAGCCCACTTTGGCGAGGATAGAAGCTACAATTTCGCTATCAGAAAAATTCATTTGGCAGCCGTAGCTTTCTATGTATAGTTTTTTGGTGTTGGCGGTATTGGATTGTAACATCAGGCTTTGCCCTTGTTTGCTTTCGTCTATTTCTTTTGCCATAAAGGTATAAGTTTCTATTTGAGGGTGCAAAGATAGGAATAATTTGGCAATTAGCTGTTAATCATCGTAAATTTGAAATAATCACTATTCTAAAGCACAATCTTGCCAGCCTGTAGTTTGTTTGTAGGTTTCGAGCGACCTGAAGGGGACTACTACTTTGCCTCTGTAGCCCATTCTGCCCGAAAGTGCAGGCGGATTGATAGCGCGGCAGTGTAGTTCAGTAAGTCCTGTATTTTCAAAAGCTCCTGCATCTATTTTTTCAATGGTAGCGGGGAGTCGTAGTTCTTTTAAATTCTTACAATTTAGGAATGCTTGTACGCCTATTGCGGTAGTAAAGCGCGAGAGTTTTACTTCTTCGAGATTGTAACAATCGGAAAAGGCTCGTATGCCTATAACGGTAACAGCACGGGGTAGCTCTATGGTTTTTAGGCTTTCACAAAAAGCAAAAGCATAGCTTCCCACATAGGCTACGCCTTCGGGCAAGGTAACTTCTTGCAGACTTTTGCAGCCGTAAAAAGCACCATAAAAAATATCGGTAAGTGCCAAAGGAAATTGTATTGCCTCTAAGGCTGTGCAGTTTCTAAATGCCTGCATATTGATTTTTTCTACCGTATCGGGAATAATAATGGCTTTTAGCGAGGTGCAGTTTAAAAAAGTGTCATTCTGGAGGTGGCGCATTCCGTAGGGTAGTTTTACATCGGTGAGGGCTGTACAGTTATGAAAAGCACTTGCTCCTAGATATACTACAGTGTCGGGAATTTCTATTGTTTCTAAAGTAGTGCAGTTTTCAAAACAATCATCGCCTATGCCTACTAAATTTTGGGGTAGATCTATTTTGTTAAGGCTACTGCAAGAGGCAAAAGCAGCACTTTTGATGCGTTGTAAAACAGGGGGAAGATTTACTTCTTTGAGCTGTTTGCAGCCGAAGAACAAGCGCGAAGGAATGGCTTCTAATTGTTTCATTGTAAAGCTGGCTCGCTTGAGCTGGGTACAATCTGAAAATACGCCTGTGCCTAATGAAGTAAGGCTTTCTGGCAGGGTGATGGATTCTAAAGCTGTACAACCTCTAAAAGCCCAATCGCCTACTGAAGAGAGCGTATTGGGCAGATTGATAGTTTTAAGACTTTCGCAAAAAGCAAAAGCGTTGTTGCCGATATTGGTTAGCGAAGCTGCGATGCTTACTTGCAATAGGGAAGTGCAGCCTGCAAAAGCGCCATCGCCTATAGCGGTTACTGAAGCTGCGATGCTTACATAGCGCAGCCTATTACAATCTTTAAAAGCATCGGTAGCGATGGTTTTGACAGAGCGTGGCAGTTCTACCCGTCCGTCAGAAGGGATTTTATTGTTGTCGCATTTTAGCAGTACATCCTCTTTGATAAGGAGTGCCTCGCTACCCCTCTGGGCTAAAGCTATCTGCAACGATAGGAAGAAAATGATAAAACAATATTTATAAACTGTGGTAGTCATTAAAAAAATATTTGAGGGTGCAAAGGTAAGAAAAAAAATTAATTTGCGATTATCCTTCGCTCAACCTTCGCTCAACCTTCGCTCATCCTTCGGCGAGGGTATGAGAGATATTGGGCTCCTCCAGCAACGAATAAATTGTAGTGCCCAATGCCTTTGCTATAGTAATAAGCGTTTCTACCCTCAAACGATGTTGCCCATTTTCTATCCTCCTATAGGTAGTGGTATCTACCCCCAGAATATCGCCCATTTGTTCACAACTCAACTGCTGGGCAAGCCGCAGCTTTCTTATCTTTGTCAAGACACTATCTACTTTTTCAGTAGCTTCTTCAAGGTTAGTATACTTCTTCATCGCTATTATTTTTTAAGTTTATGAGGCAAAAATAGTAAAAAAAAACGTATATTCCAAAAAAAAAGCGTTTTTCGCACTATCATTTGTACAAAAAGCGCCTTATCTTTGCAGCAGTAATTTAAAAAAGTTTATTTATGAAAGGAATTTACAAAAATTTGTTCTTTATGCTATGTATTAGCATTGTTTTGTGGTCGTGCAGTAAAGACCATAAAGAGCCTTTGCAAGATTTGAAAGATAAGCAAATGGCACAGCAAGATTTCTTTGGCACTGTTGCTGGTAAAGACATTATTACAGAAGAGAATAAAGTGCTCTTTATCACTTATCAGTTCAACGCTCAAGATGAAACGATTACATTGCTATCCGCTACCGAAGCTCGCCCCAGTGAGGAGATTGCTTGGGATACTGTCTTGGGTTATGACAACAAGCCCAGCCAAAAGGGCGGCTTTGTAGTACATTGTGATAAAGACGGCAAAGTTTGGGAAAAGAAGTGTGAGGGGTATGACTGTGTAACTTTAGTACAAAAATGCTTAGGTTCGGGAGGGTGCGCCCAAATATGTAATGCCAATATGGTATACGTTCCTCAAACAAAAGTGTTTTACCTATCGGACGACCTCAATAAGCTTATCGATACCAAAGAAGATGCTTTTTAGACGTTAGTCATTAGGTATTAGTTATTAGTCGTTAGTTTTTAGTCCTTAGATGATAATACTTGCTAAAAACTAACGACTAAATAAAAAATAACTTTCGCTGGAAATAGTCTTTAAAAGTGATTGTTTTAGGGCGTTTTTGTTTAAACGCAGCAAAGTGCTTGTAAAAAGCAAAATGTGCCCTTACAATTTCATAGGTGAGGCGTGGTTTGCCTTGTAGCAAAAAGCGTACTCCTGCAACTCCATCAAGCACTAAGCGCAAAAAGAGGGTTGTATACAAGCCTTTATCGGGTAGGTTTTTCAGGAGCATTAGCAGGCTATTGCGAAAGTTTAGGTAGGTTTTCTTCGGATTATTAGTTGCAAGGGTAGCTCCTCCTAAATGATAGACGACACTTTGGGTTACACAAGCTACTTTGAAGCCTTCGCGATGGGCGCGCCAGCAAAGGTCTATTTCTTCTTGATGTGCAAAAAAAACTTCTTCAAAACCTGCTAACTGATGAAATACTTTCGCCCTGATAAAAAAACAAGCTCCTGAAGCCCAAAATACGGGTACAGGCTCAGGCGCATCGTATTGTCCTTTGTCTTCTTCGAGGGTATTAAACTGCCTGCCCCTACAATAAGGATAGCCGTATTTATCTATATACCCTCCTGCGGCTCCTGCATATTCAAACTTTTCGGGCTGCTTGAAATCTAACAGCTTTGGTTGTGCTATCGCTAATGTTTCATCATTGGCAAAAGCTTCTATAATAGGGCGTAACCAGCCTTCGGTAACCGCAACATCGGAATTCAGCAGGCAATATACATCTGCCTGAATATGCTGTAAGGCCGCGTTATAGCCTCCTGCATAGCCTAAATTTTCAGTATTTTGAACAATGCGAATGGCAGGATAACGCTCTTGCACAAAAGCTACGGAATCATCGGTAGAAGCATTGTCTGCCAAATAGATAGTTGCCTGAGCTGAGTGCAATAGTACCGAAGGAAGAAACTGTTCTAACAAGGCACGACCATTCCAATTAAGAATTACAATAGCAATCGTCATCTGTCTGTAATATTTTTGAAAGAAAATAGAAACTACTTTATAATCTGTTTAAAATAAAGAAGATACAGGAATTACAAGAAGATAA
>NZ_KB291259.1:1723-2551 GCF_000318275.2 Capnocytophaga sp. oral taxon 332 str. F0381 | reverse complement strand
TCTAAATGCAAAGGTACAATATCTTGACAATATAAGCAAAAAAAATTACCTTTGCAGCGACAGAAAAGGGAATTATGAATTTTGAATTGTGGGACGGGTGAGACAAATGGGGGAAGTCCTCACCCCCGTTCCCCCTCCCCAAAAGGGAGGGGGGCAGTGCGCAGTAGTGCAGTGTGGGGGACGGGAGAGAATTGGAATTGGGCACAAGCTGCAAGCTTGCGCCAGCGGGGGACATATAAAGATAAAATGTATAAAAAAATGAACTTAATAGATATACAAACAGCAGACTTTGAAGTTAGAGAGATGACTATATCGCAACATTGTATGAGTATTCTATATGATGAAGTGTACCATATTCCAACAGAAAGATACATAAAGAACATCAAGATAGATATTTCTAATTGGAAAGACTTATTGGTGAAAATTTTTATCTATGAAAACACTTATTCTTTACCTAATGAAGTCTTACTTGAAGGAAGTAATATAGAACCTTTTGATCTTATACAAGAGATTAATATTTCTGATAATATATTACTGTTAAAAGGTATAAGTAAAAAGAATAAATATTGGATGGAATATAAGATTATAAATAGCAAATTTAGTATAAAAGTTTTTGATAATGGATAATGTTTCAAATATGCTATTAAAATAATTTACACCCGCTGGCGCGAGCTTGTAGCTCGTGCCTATCATACCAAGAGCTTTGGTAATGTATCAAATGTGTTGTTAAAATTTTATCACATTAAAAATCAATATAATACAAAAGAATTGCCCTACTATTTTTCTTTACCCATCATAGAGAAAAGAGTTTTTTAAGCCTATAATGCG
>NZ_KB291259.1:1225-1703 GCF_000318275.2 Capnocytophaga sp. oral taxon 332 str. F0381 | reverse complement strand
ATTATGAATTTTGAATTTTGAATTGGGCACAAGCAGCAAGCTTGCGCCAGCGGGAGCAAAAAAATAAAGAGTATGAGACCAAAAATAGAAGTAAACTTTAATGAAATAATAGATGACTTTAAAATATTATTGTCTCAATCGGATATGGTAATAGATAGTAAAGGCAATAAGGTTTTATTAAAAGAAGGATTAGAAATAGATATTTTTGAGCCCGATTATGATGAACAAAATAATAGAGACGATATTATTGCAAGTGGTTACGTAACAAAATGCACTAATCCGCTCTATAAACATGTGAAATGGTGCTGTAAAATTGATAAAAACGAAATTAAACATATATCAGATGGGTAATGTTTCAAAATGTGTTATTAAAATTTCAACAACCTACTAATCAGTAAAATACAAAAGAACTGCCCCATTATTTTTCTTTACCCATCATAGAGGTAAGCGTTTTTAAAACCTATAATGCGCTCTAAAT
>NZ_KB291259.1:0-1205 GCF_000318275.2 Capnocytophaga sp. oral taxon 332 str. F0381 | reverse complement strand
ATTGGGTACAAGCTGCAAGCTTGCGCCAGCGGGGCGAGAACAAATAATTAGAAAAAAAATGAATATAGAGCAAAAATACACAGATCTTATAAAGCATTGTGAGCAATTAGATTATTCTAACATAGAAAGTATATTTGAATACGCTAACAATGAACTTTCCAAACATTCTTGGGAGTTAGCATTAGTTATAATGGTAAATATTTGTATGAAACATCCTGACCTTCCTGCAGATGAATTGTCAGATCATATTTTTTTAGTAATGGAATATGAAGGTACTGAGACAACTTATGAGTATATGAGACAAAAGTATCACAAAACTGAAGATATAGCTGTAAAGGAAATTTTAAGCTTGTTGATGGAGGTGCTAGAATCTAAATATACTAAAATGAGAATATCTTTAAAGAGATAGGAAATGTATTACCCTGCTGGTGCGAGCTTGTAGCTCGTACCGGTAATGTTCCAGATGTGTTGTTAAAATTCCAACAGCTTACTAATCAATAAAATACAAGAGAACTGCTCTACTATTTCTTTTACCTACCATAGAGAAAAGAGTTTTTTAAGCCTATAAAGCACTCTAAATAGTGCGAGGGGAATTATGAATTTTGAATTGTGAATTTTTGAATTGGGCACAAGCTGCAAGCTTGCGCTAGCGGGGGGGGGTAAAACTAAATAAGCTATTATGGACTTACACATAAATGACTTTAAACCTTTAATAGAAGAATTAGTTAGCAATATATCAAGTAACAATTATAATGCTATTTTAGAAAAAGATCAATATGGTAGAACTAACATAGAAGATATTAAAAGAATTGTTTCAGAATACAATCATACTATTACTGTTTTACCAAATAATGCTTTTAAAGAGGCTAGTGTTTATTATATAGAAAAAGTAAAACGATTAGATATTTATATCCCTTTATGGACTATTGAAGAAGGTAGAAGTGATTTAGTTCTATTTTTAAGTGGATATATCATCAATTGTGTTCCTAAAATAGAAATTAATGATTTGTTAGTTTATTAATTAGGTAATGTTTCAAATGTGTTGTTAAAATCTCAACAGCTTACTAATCAATACAATACAAAAGAATTACCCTACCATATTCCTTTACCCATCATAGAGAAAAGAGTTTTTCAAGCCTATAATGGCTTTAGATAGTGCGAGGGGAATTATGAATTGTGAATTTTGAATTGGGCACGAGCTGCAA
>NZ_KB291258.1:20156-24027 GCF_000318275.2 Capnocytophaga sp. oral taxon 332 str. F0381 | reverse complement strand
CTGAAAGCGGTACTTATATTAGCCAAGACCCGATTGGTCTTGCTGGGGGAAATCCTACACTATATGGGTATGTGAAGGATAGCAACTGGTGGGTGGATAGGTTCGGGTTAGATTGTGCTACAATACATCATTATGAAGGTGATCAAAACAATCGTTTCGGGCATTATAGTATAGAAGTTGATAATGGGGAAGAAATATTTCATACTCACCAAGTAATAACTTCTACAGATTTATCTAAAACAACTATTATTACTGTTTCCGATGATATGATTCCCTCTAAATCTATCTATAGACATCCCTAATGCTATATCAGCAATAGATTATCAAAAATCATTAATAGGAAAAGATTTAGGAGCATATGATGTAAAAACTAATAGTTGTGTTGATCACATCTCTAAAGTATTAAGAGAAGGAGGTATAGATATTCCTAAATCTCCTTTAGGGCAAATGAAATATTTAAAAGAATTAGGTTTTTAGTATGGCATACTTTTTATATAGAAAAGATTTAGCTTTTTTTGTATCTCCTAAAATTGCAGAATGTATCATTAATAATCTAGAAATAGAAGATTCGGAGATTATGATTATAACTTTTACTTTTCTAGGTGATAGATATAAAACAATTATAGATAGAGAATTTGCAAACAAATACTATATTATGAATGAAGATGTTTTTGATTTAGAAACAGATTATAAAGAAGAATTATTTTTTGAGTTAAAACCTGTTCCTTATTCATTATTTAATAATTTTCTCTCTAAGAATAATATACACTGGCAGTAGGTAATGTATCAGATGTGTTGTTAAAAGCACAACAACTTAACTATTAGTAAAATACAAAATGACTAAAACCTTATTTTTCTTTACCTATAATAGAGACAAGTGTTTTTTAATCCTATAAAGCGCTATAAATAGTGCGAGGGGAATTGGCAAATTATGAATTATGAATTCTGAATTTTGAATTGTGGGACGGGTAGGACGGGGAGAGAATTGTGAATTTTGAATTGGGCACGAGCTACAAGCTCGCGCCAGCGGGGGTAAAAGAACTAAAGAAAAACAATAAACATCATTAAAAAATATGGATAAAATAGAAATATTAAATATATTACACAATAATATTAATTTATCTTTTTTAGGTATTAGTTTTTATGACTATACGCATGAAAAGATAATTGATGGAAGAACTTTTTATATTATTGGTTCTGATTATGAAGATGAATTAGGAATTAACGTAGAAACAGGAAATATCTATACAATTTCATTAGAAGAGTTAACTTTTGTAAATTCTTCACTTGAACAATTCATAAAGTGCATTAAAACAGTTAAACGTATTGTAATTTTTGAGGAAGACTTTAAAGAAGAAAAGAGACATAAGCAAGTTGAGTTTTTGAGAAATCAATTCTTAAAGATTGATAAAGAATGTGTTAGTATGAACAATTGGTGGTATTATATTCTTGAACAAATAGAAGAAGGATTACTATAATTACAATTTAAGTTCCGTTAAGAAGAGAAATTTTATACTTATAAAAATACTTATTTTTAGTATCCTCACCGACCACTTAGGAACGCCATACGAGGCGTATGATGAAAACGGGCAGAAGGTGTGGAGTGCAGAGTATGACCTCTATGGCAATATACATACCCTTGAAGGTGAGAAAGGTTTTATACCATTCCGCTACCAAGGGCAGTATGAGGATATTGAAACAGGGCTGTATTACAATCGTTTCCGTTATTACTCGCCTGAGAGCGGTACTTATATTAGCCAAGACCCGATAAGGTTGGCAGGGAATAATCCTAATTTCTATGGGTATACCTTTGATAGTAATACTGAGGTTGTCTCGTCCTAAAATAGGTTTACAATAATAAGTCTTAAGAGTAAAGGCTAAAGGTATGCAAAAACAAAGAAAGTAACTAAATACTTCTAACTTTTAAAAGAGAGTAGCCTGAAGAAGAAAAAGTTTTTTAATCACTTTGGGGTGGAATTGGCGTATTGGGGTACGAGCTGCAAGCTCGCACCAGCGGGGAGCGAGGGGAATTATGAATTTTGAATTCTGAATTTTGAATTGGGTACGAGCGACACGCTTGCGCCAGCGGGGGGCAATTGGAAGATAAAGATATAAAAGTTGAGAAACATAATCATTAAAATTATCCTCTATGGTATTTGAAGATATAAAAAAAGAGAAAATTGATGAAATGTCTTATAATGAATATACTTTATATTCTCTTTGGAACACAGAGAGAATGTTCTCTTTGTTTAATAAAAGCTTCTTTAGGTTAGAAACTATTAACATTTTATTCAGAATGAAAAACTATTTATGGAACTTCCTATATAATAATGTGAGAGACTTATCAATAGAAAATAAATTAGAAAATTTAGAGAGTTTATTTCTGACTGAACAAGATAATGTTATTGCTCTAAATATGATTATCTGCTTAGATACTACTTATAATTGTGTAATTAATAGAAAGAATAAATCTTTTACTACTTTTTATTATGTTTATGATATAATTCAACAAATAATTCTAATTAAATCAAACAATATAAAAATAATAACAGACGAAATAGAATATATTTTAGATAACAATATGTTTATCAAAGATGAAATTAATAGACAGTTATCTATAATCCAAAGAATTGAAACAAACAAAATTAACAAAGATTTTATTCAAAAAGTAAAAAATGATGCTATTACAAATAAAATACCATTTGATGAGATTCTACCAATAGAACATTTAAAAGGCAGATAACTATACATATTAATAATTAAGAACTTGAAAAAAGAGAGAAATTACCTACAATGAAGCAGGCGAGCGTTATCGCCTTGAAAGAGATGCCAATGGTAAGGTGATAGTTCGTTTATTCCTTTCTTATATCAAGGACAGTATTATGATGAGGAGATTGGGTTAGCTTATAACCGTTTCCGTTATTACTCACCTGAAAACAGTACTTATATTAGCCAAGACCCGATTGGGTTGGCAGGAAATAATCCTAATTTCTATGGGTATACCTTTGATTGTAATACAGAGGTGGATGTTTGGGGGTTAACGATTGGAGATAGAACATTTAAATATGTAATTCAACAAGGGGATTCGAACGGAGGGTGGGTGCATATTGATCTAAGACATGTCAGTGGAGGGCACTCTAGAGGTGAAGGTGATTTATTTACGAGAGGTACAACAAGAGATCATTTGGAAAAAGCTGCAAATAAAATTGTAAAAAAAGGTAAAAGAATAACTAAGGATATAACTAAGAAAATGCAATCTTTTGAAATGAAAATCAAAATAAAAGGAAATAAGAAAGAGCTTGTCAGAGTTTATGTTGACACCATTGAAAAGAAAATAATTACAATATTCCCTGCTAGAGGAAATGGAAATCACTAAAAATATTATATGACTATTAAATTTGATATTGCATCAACATACGATGAAAAAATTTCTGAATTTGAATTAGGAGATATAACTATTCAGCAATCGGAATTTATTATAACAAGCAAAAGGGACAAAGCCCCCTATCAAAATTTTATGCTTTTCCCTACACTGACTAATTTTCTGTATAGTCTGAGAGATAGCATTTCTAAAAATCAAAAGAATATTACGTTTACAGCGTTAGATTCTTCTTTTGAATTTCATTTAGAAATTTATAAAGATATGATTATTTTAGATAAGAAAATAGAAGTCCCTCTCAATATTTTTTTGAATACTGTATATGGAGCTTCAATGAGTTTATATTTAAATTATAAAGGAAAAGTAGATAATAGTAATGGTATTTTAGATGAATTTAAAACAGAATTAGATAGTTTTAAAAGAATTTTATTCTAAAAGTGAGTTTTTTATCAATAAGGGGCGTATGATGAAAATGGGGAAAAGGTGTGGGCA
>NZ_KB291258.1:5928-20136 GCF_000318275.2 Capnocytophaga sp. oral taxon 332 str. F0381 | reverse complement strand
GCGGTACTTATATTAGCCAAGACCCGATAAGGTTAGCGGGTGGGCTCGCGTTTTATGGGTATGTGATGGATTGTAATGGGTGGATTGACCCGTGGGGACTAGAGAAAATACTTATATCCCAAAATAATAGAACTATAGATTTAACGAATTCTGAATGGAGAAATGTTACTTTTGATGGTAATCAAGAAGGAATAGTTTATGTTTTAAGAGATAATGATACAGGTGAGTTGTTAAAGAGACAACAAAATTTAAAGGTAGATTTGAAAAATATTCAGGTGTAGGAAAGAAAACAGGAAGAAGTTTGTCTTTAGATGTTTTTACTGTTGATAAATCAACAGTAGGTACAGTTGAAAACCTTGAAAAAACCATAAGAGAGAATCTAGAACGAATAGGATTTACATTGCCTTGGGATAATACTAATCAAAGATTAGGAAGAGTGGGACCAGGTGTTCCATTCACAAGATTATCTCAAAAACTACGAAATTTATTTCAATGGAACTCAAAAGGAATGCTTGAAAAAATACCACATACACATTAAAAAAATATTTTTATGAATAGTAATGAATTAAAATCATTTTGGAGCGTTATAGAGCAATCTCAAAATAATGTAAATAGACTCCAAACAATACTTGAAAATTATACTAAGGAAGAACTTATTAAATTTCAAGAAATCTTTGTAGAATTATCAGCTGAGTTGAAAGATGAACCATATATTGATTATATGGAAGATTCTGAAGATGGAATAGAGGATATTGCAAATTGGATTGTTAGTAAAGGAGAAATATTTTATAACAATATTTTAAATAATCCAGAAAAAACACCTTATAGTGTAGAAAATCTCACAGATGAGATTTTATATGGAATTGCAGATGATGTTTGCTTTGAAAAATATGGAATAACTACAGGAATATGGTAGGTGATGCCTTAAGTTCAATTAAGAAGTGCAATTTTTGTTCTGGACTTATATCAAGGACAATACTACAATGAGGAGATTGGGTTAGCTTATAACCGTTTCCGTTATTACTCACCTGAAAGCGGTACTTATATTAGCCAAGACCCGATAAGGTTGGCAGGGAATAATCCTAACATCTATGCCTATGTATTTGACAGCAACATACAAGTGGATGTGTTTGGGTTGGATTTAAAACCTGAAAATGGTTACTTAAGAGGTAAAAAACATGGCATTAAAGTAACAGATAAAGATGCTCAAATATATGCCAATAAAGAAGGTATCTCTTATGGTAAATGGGGTAGTAAAAAAGATTTAGAGATTGCAGGAAGTTTAGCTGAAACTCTTGAAGTTGGAGTTTTTCAAGATTTTCCTGTAAATGCAGATTCTAAAAGTGTAGTATTTCATTCAGGAGGAAGTATAGATGAGATAGTGCAATATCCTGCAACTCATTATAGATTAAGGAACAATGGAAATGGTACATTTCATGGATTTCCTATAGATGAAACTGCAGAACCTATTAGAACAGGAAATACAAATTTAAATACAAATAGTCATTAATTTATGAAAGAATTATTTTCTATAAAGTCTTTTCCTGCTAAAGGATTACACAAACGAGATGTTGAGGATAGTACTGTAAGTGAAGCTTTGCAAACTATCTATCCTAAAAACAAATCGTCTAACTTATGTATGATATGGAATGGGGTGGTTTTGGGTTTAGAAATGCACGATGAGGTTGCCGATATTTATTGGGATATTATCAAAATGCTATACGATATGTATGAACAACCTTTATCCTCAACAAGGGTGCATTGGGGGAGTAGTGTGTTTATGGCAGAATGGATAATAAAACCCTACAATGATACGCTTTACATTAGTGCTTATTGGACAGCTTTAAAACACAAAAAGCATCTTTTACCTGAGCTGAACACTCCTAATGATACAATTCATATTAAAAGAGAGGTTTTTATTGCTTATTGGTTACAATTGCTGAGAAAAATACAGATTGATTTAAAGCAGCAAGGTTATAATGAAAGTAATTTAGAAGATTTTTACCATATTGATACTATTTTTAAATATTATCATTCCCATTTTAAATAAAACTACAATGAGAACCATAAAGAAAAAAGCAAGTATTATAGAATTAGAATATACCCCAAAATTTGGTTGGTTAAACATCAATTTTGGTGAAGAGGTCTTTCATTTACTAAAAGGGGGAGGTAATGCTCGACAAAACCCCTTATAGTGATGAAACTTTAATACCTATTGAAAATCTAGCCATAGAAGGTGATATTTTCTCCTATCAAGTAGGGAAAACCTTATATAAAATGGACTGATCCACTATGGAAGGAGCTATAGATTTGGAGCTGCTGGTGCAAAAGCTAAAGAATGAAACCAAAATAGTAAAGAATTCTATTGATGAGAATTTTGAAATTATTTTGGAAGAAAGAGATTTTAGTTTCAGTATTGGTGATTTTAATAGAACTTTTATTTTATTATAGGAAAAAGTTTAAACAGCTTCAACATTAAACTTTGCTCATTAAACATTATTTTGTATCTTTGCCCGCTGAAAAACAAAGTTTTTAATGTAAATGAAAATTGATACATCGCTTAATGTGCATAGTAGCTTGCTCGATCTTATAGGGCATACGCCTTTGTTACAACTTCACAAAATCACTAAAGGACTAGAAGGAAACTACTTTGCAAAGCTAGAGGCTTTCAATGCAGGGCATTCGGCTAAAGATAGGGTCGCTAAATATGTGATTGAAGAGGCAGAACGCAAGGGGCTGCTAAAAGAAGGTAGCACAATAGTAGAAACAAGCTCAGGCAACACAGGCTTTAGCCTCGCTATGATAGGGGCTCTAAAGGGCTACAAATGCATTATTGCTATTAGCGATAAATCATCGCACGACAAGGTAGAGATGCTACAAGCTTTGGGCGCAGAAGTGCACCTTTGCCCTGCCAATGTGCCTGCCGATGACCCTCGTTCTTATTATGAAGTTGCTAAACGCATTCATAAAGAAACCCCTAATTCTATCTACATCAATCAGTATTTCAATCCGCTGAACCCCGAAGCACATTACCAAACTACAGGGCGCGAAATATGGGAACAAACACAAGGTTGCGTTACGCACGTGGTGGTGTGTAGTGGTACTGGGGGTACCATTTCGGGCATAGGTAGATACCTAAAAGAACAAAACCCTAAGGTGCAAGTATTGGGGGTAGATGCTTATGGTTCGGCAATAAAAAAATACCACGACACAGGCGAGTTTGACCCTGCTGAGATTTATCCTTACAAAATAGAAGGTATGGGCAAAAACCTTATCCCCACAGCTACCGACTTTAAGGTAATTGACGAATTTATAAAAGTATCTGATAAAGATGCAGCGCTTAAGGCACGTGAGCTTGCCCGTACCGAAGGTCTCTTTATGGGCTATACCAGCGGTGCTGCCATACAAGCGGTAAAACAATACGCCGAGTTAGGACGATTTGACAAAAATAGCGTGGTGGTAGTACTCTTAGCCGACCACGGTTCGCGCTATATGAACAAGATATATAGTGATAAATGGATGAAAGAACAAGGATTTATAGGAACAGAAAACTAAATTAATATATAAAAAGAAAAAGATGAAAGATCTATTTGAGCATATTTATGCAAATAAAGGTAGTATAGGACGCTGGTCTGACCACGCAGAGGGGTATTACGTATTCCCTAAATTGGAAGGAGAATTAGGTCCTCATATGAAATTCCAAGGAAAGGAAATACTCAACTGGAGTATCAATGACTATTTAGGGCTTGCAAATCACCCCGAAGTGCGCAAAGTAGATGCTGAAGCAGCGGCTGAATATGGTGCTGCTTACCCTATGGGGGCTCGTATGATGAGCGGGCATACTACTATGCACGAAGAATTGGAAAAACGATTGGCTAAGTTTGTACACAAAGAAGCTGCTTATTTGCTAAACTTTGGCTACCAAGGTATGGTATCAATTATTGATGCTTTGGTTACTAAAAACGATGTGATAGTGTATGACGTAGATGCACACGCTTGTATTATAGACGGGGTACGCCTACATTTTGGCAAACGCTACACCTATCAGCACAACGATATGGAGAGCTTTGAGAAGAACTTGGAGCGTGCTGCTAAATTGGCTGAAACTACCGGAGGCGGTATTTTGGTAATCTCGGAAGGTGTTTTCGGTATGCGAGGCGAACAAGGCAAACTGAAAGAAATAGTAGCACTTAAAAAGAAATATCCATTCCGCTTATTGGTAGATGATGCTCACGGTTTTGGTACTTTAGGACCTAGAGGAGAAGGTACAGGAGTACACCAAGGCGTACAAGATGAAATAGATGTGTATTTTTCTACTTTTGCAAAATCAATGGCTGGAATTGGTGCTTTTGTAGCAGGTAACGCCAAAGTGATTGATTACCTAAAATACAACTTGCGCTCACAGATGTTTGCCAAATCACTTCCAATGATTTACGTAAAAGGCGCCCTAAAACGCTTGGAGATGATGGAAACAATGCCGGAGTTGCAAAAGAAACTTTGGGACAACGTAAATATGCTACAAAACGGACTAAAAGAACGTGGTTTCAATATCGGTAATACGAATACTTGCGTAACGCCTGTATTTTTGCACGGCAGCATACCAGAAGCAATGGCTATGGTGAATGACTTGCGCGAGCACTATGGTATTTTCCTTTCAATAGTAGTGTATCCTGTTATTCCTAAAGGTATGATATTGCTACGCATTATCCCTACGGCTTCACACAGCAAAGAAGATATAGAACGTACCTTAGATGCTTTTTCGGCTATCCGTGAAAAACTTGAAACGGGCGTATACCGCGCTATGAATGCTGAACTAAGCAAAGAAATGGGCGATATGTAATTAAGAATTTTTGAATTATGAATTCTAAAAAACTTTGCCAAACGCTTTTAAACTTTTGGCAAAGTTTTTGTATGTGTGGAGTGTAAAAACTTTAAGTTGAATTTTGTTAATAATAATTCCTACATATAATGAAATAGAGAACATAGAAGCCATTATCAGGGCAGTATTTAGCCGCGATGAGAGGTTTCATATGCTCATTGTAGATGACAATTCGCCTGACGGGACAGCAGCTAAGGTGAAAGCCCTACAAACGGAGTTCCCTACACGACTATTTTTGGAGGTACGCACCGAAAAAAAAGGACTGGGGACGGCTTATATTCACGGCTTTCAATGGGCACTTGCAAGGGACTATGAATATATCTTTGAAATGGACGCTGATTTTTCTCATAACCCTGATGATTTACTGCGTCTTTATGAGGCGTGTGTAGAGGGTAGTGATGTAGCTATAGGCTCGCGCTATGTGAAAGGGGTGAATGTGGTGAATTGGCCCCTGCAACGTATTTTGCTGTCGTATGGAGCGTCTATTTACGTGCGTTTTTTCACTGGAATGAAGATTAAAGACCCTACAGCGGGCTTTGTATGTTATAAGCGGCGTGTGCTGGAGGCTATTAACTTGAATAGCATACGTTTTGTGGGCTATGCTTTCCAAATAGAAATGAAATACCGCGCCTTCTTGCAACACTTCACCATTACTGAAGTGCCTATCGTTTTCACCGACCGCACTAAAGGAAAATCAAAAATGAATAAAAGTATTATACGTGAGGCTGTTTTTGGTGTAATAGCTATGCGTTTTAAATAATATGAAAGAATTTGCAATTAAAAGACTCAAGAGCTTACAATATGTATTCCAAGGAATATTCTATTTGGCAAGAAACGAAGCACCTGTAATTGTGCATATAATTACCTCACTGCTATGGGTAATAGCGGGATTCTACTTTGGCATTACTACCCAAGAGTGGATTATTGAGCTGATATGTATAGGATTGGTGCTCTCCATTGAGGGGCTAAATACAGCAGTAGAAAAACTTTGCGATTTTGTACACCCCGACCACGCCAAAGAAATAGGCATTATTAAAGATATAGCTGCGGGGGCTGTAGGTTTTGCCGTAATACCTGTAACTATTGTGCTGGGCATTATTTATTACCCATATATATTAAAACTCTTCTAACTCGTTATGAAAGATATAGTAAAGGGCTATCTGGCAGCTTTTATTTCGGCTGCCACTTATGGTATGATTCCGCTATTTATGATTCCTATCAAGCAGGAGGGATTCTCGGTAGATGCTTCGCTCTTTTACCGCTTTATCGTTACAAGTATTTGTTTGGCTATTTACTTTGCTTATAAACGTGAGAGCCTAAGAATTTCTTTTCGTGAGTTGGTTATTTTTATGGGATTAGGTATCTTATACTCGCTCTCGGCTGAGTTCCTCTTTGCCTCATACGACTTGCTAACCCCTGGTATTGCCTCTACTATTTTCTTTATGTATCCACTGATAGTGGCTATTGTGCTTGGTATATTCTTCAAAGAGCGAATTACAATACCTACCATTATAGCTCTTATAGTGGTATTGATAGGGGTTTTCCTGCTAAGTGTGAAAGATATGAATAACTTTACAATAAACTTTTTTGGGGCGCTGGTATCGTTGTTGGGCGCATTGGCGTATGCTCTTTATATGGTTATTGTAAATAAATCAAAAATAGCTGCCTCGAGTGTTAAGGTTTCTTTTTACTCTACTTTGTTCTCGGCAACTTATTTCCTCATCAAACTATACATAACGGGCAATACACTGCCTATTCCTTCAATATCAATGGGTTGTTTCCTTACTGCTTTTGGGATTGTTACTACTCTGCTTTCGTTGCTTACACTTATTTATGCTATTCGTATGATTGGTTCTACTCCTACGGCTATTATTGGTGTAGTAGAGCCTATAGTGGCAATAGCTATCAGTATATGGATATTTAAACAAGAAGAGCTTACTATCAATCTGCTCATTGGGGTTGTTTTGATTGTAACGGCTGTTACTTTTGATGTATTGCAACATACGAAGAAAACACAATAAAAGGATATGCTACAATCTATCAAAAAAGAGGTTTTGTTATTGATTCGTGATTTAGGGGCACTGATTATCCTTTTTGCTATGCCTCTGCTATTGGTGGTTACTGTTACCCTACTACAAGACGGGGCTTTTAAAACTATCAGCGAACAACAAACAAAAGTGCTAATTGTAGATAACGACGGGGGCGAAATTGCGCAACATATAGCCAAAGGACTGGCAGCTAATGGGAGCTTTATCCCTATTAGTATCTTGAACGGGAAACCTATAACTGAAGCGATAGCACGAGAGGAGGTGCTTGCTGGTAATTATCTGTTGGCTATCGTGATTCCTGCAAAGCTATCGGATGATTTACAGGCAGAAGTAGCTAATAATGTAACGTTTATTATCAATGCTTTTGCAGGTGAGACTACCGCAACGCCCACCACTAATATTCCTACTAAAGAAGTACGCCTCTACTTTGACCCTACCTTGCAAACGGCTTTTAAAGAGAGTGTAAAGAGTGGCATTGGCAAACTTCTGTACCAAATAGAAAATGCTTTTATCTATAAATCATTTGAAAAACAATTAGACGAAGGAATAGAACTCCCCAAAACAGAGGCGTTGGTGAGCTTTAAAGAAATCAACCCTCATACAGCTACCGAAGTGGGTATCCCCAACGCTACTCAGCACAACGTACCTGCGTGGGCTTTGTTTGCTATTTTCTTTATTACGATACCTTTATCGGCAAGCATTGTAAAAGAAAAAACTCAAGGTACTGCATTGCGGTTGTTCACAAGTCCGCTACCTTATAGGGTACTTATTGGGGCTAAAGTGGTAGTTTTTTTAGGGGTGAGCTTGTTGCAATTTGTATTGATGTTGCTAATGGGTGTATTCTTATTTCCTTACTTAGGATTGCCTACATTAGAAGTAAGCGGGAGGCTATTGCCATTATTGCTTATCGCTTTGAGTGCAGGGCTCTCGGCTATTGGCTTGGGGGTGTTGTTAGGAACACTTTCTAAAACGCAGGAACAATCGGCTCCTTTAGGCGCTACGCTTACCGTGCTATTTGCAGCCATAGGGGGTATATGGATACCTACCTTTGCAATGCCTCCTATAATGCAAACTATTGCGAAACTATCGCCTATGAACTGGGGGCTGCAAGCTTTTTACGATGTGCTCTTGCGTGAAGTATCTATCAGCGAACTATGTTTGAAAATAAGTGCTTTACTTTTATTTTTTGGTGTGTGTGTAACCTTTTCAGTATATTATGACAAAGCAAAAAGAAACTTATAAGCCTACTGACCTAAATGAAACTCTTGTAATAACTGTGCGATTTAGCGAAACAGACCCTCTTGGGATTGTATGGCACGGCAATTATATTAAGTACTTTGAAGATGGGCGTGAGGCTTTTGGAAGAAAATACGGCATTTCATACCTTGATATTGAAAAGGAAGGTTATGCTACCCCTATCATTAAAACTGTATGCGAACACAAGAAAATGGTACGCTATGGCGAACGGCTGCGCATACACACCAAGTATATGCAAACAGCCGTTGCTAAACTTATATTTCAGTACTACATCTACAATGAAGCCGATGAACTAGTATGTACTGGTGAAACTACTCAGGCTTTTACTTCTTTGGAAGATAATACCCTTTCACTATATAAACCTGCTTTCTACGAAAAGTGGGAAAAGCGTTACTTATAGCCTTTTCGCTTATCTACAAATTTCATTGGCTTACGACTTCCCAAAGGGTATATTTGTTGTTCCAAAACAGCTATATCACAGAATTCTATCTTGGGTACTACCCTTATTTTAGCTCTAAAATGATTACTAATGCGTTCTTTGAGAGTATCTGAAGGAACTTTTGTGCCTATTTTTATAAGTATTTCATCTGTGAGAATACTATTGGTGTTAATTTCTATGAGATAATGTTCTATTTCTTCAAAATTAGTAAGCAAATCCATCAACACAGGTGGATAAAGTGTTGTACCTTTATACTTTATCATTTGCTGTTTTCTACCAAGTACAGGACTCACACGTGCCGTATTTCTACCACACTTGCAAGTAGTAGTGTGCATAGCTACTATATCGCCTGTGCGAAAACGCACCAAAGGCATCGCCTCAACATCTAATGTAGTGATAGTAAGCTCGCCACTTTGCCCATCGGGTACAGGATTGCCTTCGTCATCTAGCACTTCGGTAATGATAAGCTCTGGGTGATGATGCCCGCCTTGCTGGTACTCACATTCGGTGAAGGTAGTACTCATTTCAGTAGAAGCGTAGGTGGAATAAAGCTGTAGTCCTTTCCATTTTTCGGTAATCTTTTGGGTGAGCAAGGTAGGTGTAAAATCTTGATTACGCAATGCTTCGCCTATGCATACTACACCTTTTACCGATGAAGACAAATAATCTATCCCGTTCTTTTCGGCGTATTCAATCATTTTTAGCAAAAATGAAGGTACTGCTATAAGGTATTTAGGTTCGTATGTTCTAATAGAATCCCATTGCAGTTCAGGTATCCCTGCCCCTACTCTGATAATACTCGCAGCTAATTTACGTATACCTAAAAAATAAGCCAAGCCCGCCATAAAGCGTCTATCAATAGTAGTCATTAGCTGCACCACATCACCTTTTTTGATACCAGCACAAGCTAGCGAGATAGCCTCATTATACGCCAAGCGCTCCAAATCTTTATCGGTCAACCCAAAAGTAACAGGCGTACCAAGTGTACCCGAAGTAGAAGCATAATCTACTATAGCCGATTTGGGTACACACCTAAAAGCATCGTTATTGCGCTGCAAGTCGTCTTTGCAAGTAGTGGGGAGCTTACGCAGGTCGGGAAGAGTTTTAATATCCTCAATACGAATATGGTGCTGCTCAAAAAGCTGCTTGTAAAACTGAGAATGCTCATTTACGTATGCCAATACCTCTCGCAACTTCCTTTCTTGTAGGGCTATAATATCAGCTTGCGATTGTCGCTCTATTTTTGGTATCCAATCCATTTTATTTCTTGTTATTTAAAAAGCCTTTTCAGTGAGTTTAAAAAGCTTTTTTCTTGTACGTCTATGCCTATACCAAAATTACTATCGGCTATTATATTGTAATCCTGACGTACTTCTTCTATTTTATCTAATGGGATTTCTATATTCACCAACGGGTCATACCATATTTCTACCCTACCGGAGTTTCTCGTAATATCTTTTTTAGTTTTATAGCTAAAATATTCATTCTCTATATTACACTCCTGAATAGTATATTTCTCTTTTGTATCTATACTTTCGTCTGTTTTTAAGCTAATCACATAGTGTTCACTATCAAAACACTGGAAAATACTCGTATCGCTATGCTGGTGCTCGCGTATGCTGTTTTTCAACGTACTACCATCGTAGTACATTAAAAATCTCTTACCACTTTCTGTATAATAAGGGTTTTCAATAGTAGCTTCGTACTTTACTACAAACTCGTTTTCTACCTTGTCATCTTTTACAATCTGCAAAGTAGCATTCTTGAATATTTCCCTAAAATCCTTTCCTTTGCGGTCATTCACATAGTTTAAGGCATAGAACAGTGAATTATTCCAGCTATCCAAACGCTCATTTTTATTACTTGTTTTGAAATACCCACGCATTGCATTAGCGCGATTGTAGCGGTATGTAGTAACCAATGCTATTGTGCCTACATTCTCTTTAGCCTCCAAACTTATTTGCTCATCAATACAATACTTTTCAAAGCGTATGGGTTTGCGTACCTGCAATTCTTGGTTGGGTAATATCTCCATATAAAAACAGAATGATATTACGGCACGATTTTCTAATTTACCAAACTCATTACGCGCGGTTGCATCTATAAAATACTCCTTGCCCAAGTAGTTAATCTTTACAATTACGTGATTGAACGACAATAACGAAGGCAGGTAATATTGCAAATAATAATCAGCATTATAATTTACCAATACCACCGATGACGCTACTCCAAGGTAATCCAATACCGCCTTTAGCAATACACTTTTAGCTTTGCAATCCCCCTGCTTATTTTGATAAGTTACCGCAGGTGCTTGGGGTTTATGCCCATTCATCTCATCGGCGTTGTACAAATAGTAAATATTATTTTGCACAAACTCTATGGCGTACTGTATTTTTTCATCAAGAGTGGGCATTGCATCCAATTTCTCAGCCAAGTCGGGGGCAAAGTCTTTAAGTTTTACCCCTAAAGCCTCTTCATAAAGCGGATAAATATAGTTAGAAAGCTCTTTCCAATTGCTATCGGTAGCAAAGTCTATAAAAGGGAAATTCTCACGATTAGGGTCTACAGGGTTGATATAATCTGTTCTGGTATATTCAAACACCTCTCCTTGTGCTAAATAGTGCACTTGGGGCGGAATTACTTTTCCCTCATCATCGCGGAAAAACATCTTCTTATAAGCCACTCGTTTTGAGCGGTTATTGATTAGCTTATAGCAATATCGCCCATATGCCCAATAAGTATCGGGGGTTACAAATATCTGTTTTACAAAATCGCGCCTTAAAAACTCTTTTTCTGTAAATACCTTCACCTTCGTATCCTCCATTATTAGGACATCATTTAGGTGCAAATCTTTGATAGAGATATTTAGTTTTTTTGAACTGCTGATAATTCCCCTGCCACTTTGGTTTTCATTATCAAGTACTTTTACCGTTACATCAGGGGTTTTATCTATCAATTGCCCATTTCTATACACACTGATACGATGAATATATGACGTTTCATTTTCTTCCAGTACCAAATCGTACATAGAAGCAAACTCTAAGTTCTCAGGCTGCAATAGCGTATAAGCCATCAGTGCATATTCCGAAGTACTATTATCATCTATTTTATAATACTTATTCAAGAAGTAGCAAAAATCACGCCCTTCGTCTATCTGTTCGTTAGAAAAGTCAGTATCTACCAACAACGAGATGATTTCGCTATCGGTAAGAGAGTCTGCCCATTTAGGTGCTGCCTGAAAATGATACAAATTATCTTCTGTCATATATTTATTTTTTTCTTATTTTGAATAGTATATTAAACAATAGAAAGAAGCTGTCCAAAAAGTTTTAAAAGTATGATTGCGCCACACACTTTGATAATCACGCGCTTTTATTCACATTGTAGGGGCGATTGGCAAATCGCCCTCACAAAACAAAACTTTTCGGACACCCTCGTTTTGGGATTATTATCTTGAATAATGTTTTTAGCTTTATTGCTTCAGCAATTTTGCACTTTTCACTAATCGTATAAACTCTTTTCTATAGCCTTCTTCATCTTTGCCTATAGCACCTTGAGCTAACGCTACTACTTGGTCGTAAGTAGCTTTTGCTTTATTGCTATTATCGCGTAGCAAGATACCAAATTCGGCTACACTTGCGGCAAACCTATAATCTACACTTGTATCTTTTAGTTCCTTTTTGTGGAATACCAAAGGCTCGGTAATTTCTACACTTTTAGCATCTTTTGCTTTGGGGTCTTTATAACGTATCTTCAGAAAACCCAACTCATTGCCCCTACCCTTTTCATTGAGCTCTTGTGATTGATAGCGAAGGTTTTGTGTTACATTTCCATCTGAAGGTACTAGTTCATAAAGTGCTGTAACTGTATGCCCAGCTCCTATTTCGCCAGCGTCTTTCTTATCATTTGTAAAATCTTCATTGGCAAGCATACGATTTTCATAACCTATTAGTTTATATTCTTTTACGTATTTAGGATTGAACTCCAATTGCAATTTCACGTCTTTAGCTACCGCAAAAAGCGTACCACCAAACTCATTTACCAATACTTTTTTTGCCTCAGTAATATCATCTATGTAGGCATAATTACCATTCCCCTTATCGGCTATGGTTTCAGCCATATCATCGCGGTAATTATCCATTCCAAAGCCTAAAACCGACATATAAATACCGCTTTCTCGCTGCTTTTCAATAAATTTTTCTAATTCTTTGGTATTGTCAATTCCTATATTGAAATCACCATCAGTAGCCAAAATAATACGATTGTTACCATCTTTTATAAACGATTTACGCGCTTGTTCATAAGCCAATTGTATTCCAGCCCCTCCCGAAGTTCCTCCACTTGCATAAAGATTATCAAGTACTTTTATTATTTTCTCCTTGTCTTTCACTCGTGTAGAGGGGAGTGCAACATTAGTACCATTAGCATAGGTTACAATTGCTACCTTATCATCGGGGCGCAATTGCCCTAATAATAGCTTAAACGATGCTTGCAACAACGGCAACTTGTTAGCACTATCCATAGAGCCCGATACATCTATCAAAAATACAATATTTGATGAGGGAGCCTTGGTAAGGTCTATTTTTTTAGCTTGTAGTCCAATGCGCAACAACAAATGGTCAGGGTTCCAAGGGGCAGGCGCCAGTTCGGGCGATATGCGTAGCGGACTGTTGCTTCCTTCTTCGGGAGCGGGATAGTCATAATCAAAATAGTTCAGCATTTCCTCTATGCGTACTGCATCTTTAGGAGGCAACTGTCCGTAGCCTATCATACGGCGCAAATTAGCATAAGAAGCTCTATCTACATCTGCCGAAAAAGTAGTTACAGGCTGTTGAGCTACTGCTACAAACGGATTTTCCTTTATCTCTTGGTAAGTTTCATTATTGCGATTGCGTTGTTGTCGTGAAGAAGGTACCGTAACTCCTTTAAACATATTAAAATCTGAGGCAGGCTCCATATAAGCCGCTTCGTTTGCTATGATTTCTACTTCCTCCTGCACATCATCTTTCGCTACACTATTAGCTGGTAATGATGTAATTTCTACTTCCTCCTCTACATCATCTTTCGCTACACTATTAGCTGGTAATTCAGCATTGTTTTTTGATTGTTGGTGGGGAACTCCACAAGCTGTTGCCATTAAGGCAGCGGCTATCCATAAGGGTAGTTTCTTTTTCATATTATATTTGTTTTTTTCTTTTTATTACTAAAAACAACTATTATGCCAAATTACTGATTTGCCAATAAGAAACTATCCGAAAAGTTTTATTGAGGTGTCAAGTTAATGGCATATTAACAGAGGTTAGAAAATAGGTTTTCTTTCAATCAATCTTTTTATTAGATTGTTAAAGATAGTCTCTTTGCTTTGTGAGCAATTAATTCTAAAACTATATTCCGCTAAATATTGGTCTATGTTAAATTCTGATTTCCTTCCTCTTTTCCTCCTATGGTAAATTCATCAACCTAAACGCTATCATTCATTTTGTGCGATTCACTGGATTTCATAGCTTCGCGGACTTTTTGCATAAAATAATGTGCTGTTTGTCGACTAATATCATAACGACGAGCAACTTGTGAGGCTGATAACC
>NZ_KB291258.1:5287-5908 GCF_000318275.2 Capnocytophaga sp. oral taxon 332 str. F0381 | reverse complement strand
CTGTGGTTTGCAAGGCTATGGCATCTCTAACGCTGTCGCACAGCAATAAAATGGCTACTGCTTAGCTTCATTCCGTCTATCCAATTCACAGGATAATGGCTGAGTAGATTGTTCATTTGATTTGATTTTAAAGTGGATAAATTTTTCTTCATTTGATTTTACATATCTCATTAATCATCCGAAAATTCTGTTTTTGTTGCAATTTTCTTTATTTTGTTAATATACAATGAATCTATTAGTATAAAGGTTGTATCTTTTCTTATATTATACATTAATCCTTTTTTAGCATTATAACTCAAACATAAAGAATTAAAAGTCTCCCCATTTTCCATCTTTACAAAATAAGTTAGCAGAGTATCTTTTTTTTCTATTTTCTCTATGATCCATTTATTACCTTCCATTGTATTCCAATTATCCATAAGCGTATCATTGATAAATACAATTGTAGGCATATCATCATCTACAGCAAGAAAGAGTTCTCCATCATCTTCACCTTTATATAAATAATAGAATTTTTTACCTATAAGAGGATTGTTTATTTCAGCTTTATCATCAAAATCTAAACTTGATATACTATCAGTAGGATAATCTTTTTCAGTGTTATTATTAACAACATTTTCA
>NZ_KB291258.1:299-5267 GCF_000318275.2 Capnocytophaga sp. oral taxon 332 str. F0381 | reverse complement strand
AAATAAAGTTAGATGTCGTTGAAATCATTGAACGTGAAAAAGAACGTATCGCCAACGACCCCTGAGTTAAGGCATTTATCTATCGAATAGATTTTCCTTCATCTAAATATATTTTCTCCTCTTCAATCCACTTATCTACTTCTTTTTTATATAATATATAATATCTACTCTCTTCTATTTTTTTTATTATCGCATATCTATTTTTATTGCTATTAAAAAAAAATGGTTTATAAAATCTGTAGCAAGAAGCGTTTTCTATTGTCATTTTATTTTCATAATCTTGCCAAACTCTATCCGATACTTTATTGCATTTCCTTCTTCCCCAATACCACCTTTTTTTTATGACAAAAGTGTTACTATCTTTCAAGAAAATGTATTTCTTTTTAATAGTATCTGAATTTGAAAAAATAAATGTCTTAATTTTCCAAAGAGGAATACGATATACTAAAGCTTTAGGCTCACATTTCTTAGCTTTTTCTAACAATTCAAATTTCCAAAAATAAGGTTCTTCTATTGCTATTCCTAAAGCTGTTTTCATATCATTAAAATAAGGTTTTTTCCTTAAGTAGACTAGTAAGTCAATATTCTTATATAAAAACTTTAAAGGAAGTATATCAGCCTTTTCTTCTAAATAATAAAATTTAAAATCTGTAAATTCTACTCTATATATTTCATTTATAAAATGTTCATTTTCATATAGATTATTATTTTGTGAATGTAGATATACAGGAGGACACAAAAGTAGTAAATAATATATTATATTAATTTGAAAATCTCTTGACATTCTTCTATCATTTTATTAGCCATATCTTTATAGTTCTCTGTTGAATTACTGTTGAAAAATTCTTTGAATTTTTGTTCTATAGACTTTTTCCGCTCTATAGAATGATTTACCCTGCTGGCGCGAGCTTGTAGCTCGTGCCTACTATAATAAGAGCGTTTCGCTCATTCCTTATCAATTACTTCCCCCTTACTTGCGTAAATAATGTTTAAACTCACTTGTTAATTTTTTCTCTTTGAAGCAGTTTAAACTTTTCCTTACAATAAAATAAAAGTTCCTGAAAATTAGTAATTTTGTGTTTGAAAAAAAGGAGCACACAAAATTCAGGAACTTTGGGCAAAGATACAATAAATAATTGGATTACTCCCTTTTTAAGTGTAGAAAAAAGAAGATTTAGCTTTAATAATGGAGAGTAACCAGATGTTTATTTTCTTGATATAACTTGGATTCGAATACTCTTATTAGGGTTTATCTCCAAGTCCCTCAAAAAAAGTTTAAACAGGTTTATAATTTAAATTCATACGAAAATCCTTCGTGAACGACACCACCAAAGAACAGGTAGAAGCCAATTACCGCCAAATAAAGTTAGATGTCGTTGAAATTATTGAACGCGAAAAAGAACGTATCTCCAACGACCCTGAACTGAGGCATTTGGTGGAGAAGGAAGGGGAATAGAGGTTGTTAGATGAATAATATAGAGATATATTCTAATTCATCCTAAATATTTTTCCCTTGTAAGCATCAATTTTTATTGTTCTTTTTTTATTTGAAATGATCCAAAAAGCTTTTCCTTGTGGCTGCTTCTTAAGAGGATAGTCCTGTGGTGCTTCTAATTTGAGAGATTTTTCTCGAAATCCTTTCTTTTTTGATAATTTAATTACCTTTGACCAGCAAATAGGATAAATAGTATCATAATTGATTTGTTTTTTTATTTCTATAGGAACGTCATATTTTATAAAATTTTTACCACAATAATTCATACGCTCTTTAATAGCTTTCCCTTTGTCATATTGATACCAAGTATGCGTTCCCACCAAAATACTATCATATTTTTGATAACTTTCCAATAGACGCCCTGCCATTAGAGTATCTTTTGTGTCAAAAGGATGATATTGGAAATAGTTGATATGTCGGTCAGAATAACGTTTAGCTTTAACTTTATTACCTTTGAGTTTCTTGAATTGAGCAAATTTTTGCTTGAATAAGTAATTGTTGCTGGTTGCCTTTCTTTTATCAGAATAGGCAAGATTAACAAATAAGTTGTTAAGGAAATAATCATATTCCTTTTCGATGTAAAATACATCTGGTACAACCTCAATGTCTCTTTTAAAGCAGCCACCTTTTGAAAAATAAACATAATCATCGTAGTTATAAGATAATAAGTAATTATCATAAGATATTGGTTCAGTACATTTACTTGTCACTTTACAAGAAGAACTAAATAACATTATTATCATTATTTTTAAAATCTTGTCCAAATATTCCCATATCTTTTTCCATTGCCATTTCCAAAGGGATTTTCTATGATCACTATATTCCTTAAACACATAATCCATATTTACATCACACTTATAAAATCAATTTTATATAAATTGTTTTCTTTGACAACCTTTATTTCATAAGTTGAAAAAACCTCATTATCAATATAATCTTGAACATAATAGAGAAAAGCTTCCCCTTCTGTTTTATATTCATTCTTAATAGAAAAATTTCCATTCTTTTCTTCTTGACTTCCAAACCAATATTCTTTTACAATAAAATCACATTCTTGGCAATCTTCAAAATCGTAATATTCTTCTAATGGATTAAAATCCCATTTCTTTTCTAAAAGGATAGAATTACATTTTACAGTTCTATCGATTAAGAATTTCTTATATTTAGTTGAAAAAAAAGTTATAGAATTTATATGCTTTGCATATTTTTCAATGTCAAGACCATATTTTCCTTTAGATAACTTTTTAAAGGAGGGGGAATATAGATATTCTTTGTTTTTCAAATAAATGTCATTTACATACCAATTATAAAAATTGTAAACTACATTTCTGACCTCTTGATTTTCACCAACCAAAAGGCTTCCCGCCTCTTTGTTATTTACAGTTATATGATCTTTTATAACTACTTTTCGATTAGTATTTGTACAAGAAATACTAAAAGCGACTAATACTAAAATTATTTTTTTCATAGGCTTATCTTATTATACTTGGCCTAACCATTGTCACTATATATGTTTTATTTTTGTATATTCCTTTTAGACTATTATCTTCTTGTAGTATTAACACATTATTTTTACTTGTTCCTTTATCTTTATTACTTGTTTGTGGATCAAAAAATAGATATTCAATTTTTTTATTACATTGCCTTCCTACAATTAAAATCCAATGGTCAGTAGTCTTATCGTGATTTCCTGTATGTCCAGAGGAATGGTCCACTCCTACAACAATTGGAATGCCTCTTTCTAAATGGTCATCAATTATTTGTATCCCTTTTTGAATATTTGGTTGATTTATCAGTATATGTTTATTTTTACTTTCGCACTCATCACACTTAGTCATTTGGAAAACGGAAGGATCTTTTACAGAAACAGATTTGTAACCACAAGAATTGAGCTTATCTTGACATCTTCTAAAACAACCTTTTTTATCAGAATTTCGATACCCAAAAAAGGTAACAGACCCTGTTAGGTCAATATGCTTTTTACGACAATGTGGGCAAGCCCCTTCTTCTAATGGTTCTTCCTTCTTTTCTTCCTTCTTTTCTTCCTTCTTTTCTTCTTTCTTTACTTCTCCAGCCTTTACTTTTACAGGGCTTTTACTCACTTCAATTTGCTTACTTTCAAAACTAAGTTCAAAAGTACCCGATTCTTTCTTACCTGCATAGGCTTCTACTTTTATATAATAGTTTTGCTTTTCGGAATTTTCTTTTCTTGATTAACAATGATCCACTTAATCATCATAAGTGTAATACTTTAATCCTGAATCTTTTACTTTTTCTTTTTCAATAAGAAAATCTTCTCTTCCCATCTTATCAGAAGAGGGAAGTGTATCCCAAGAAATTATATTATAATTATTGCTCTTTTTTATATACATTTTAATAACATTCTCTTCATAGCCAAAAAAGTCCTTAACACTCCTAAAATCATCAGTATTATTATCATTCTGATCACCATCAGCTACTTCATTACACATAATAGTAATTAAGGTATCGTTAATCTTTATATCATTAATTTTAAAGATATAAAAATCCATTGTTGTTCTATCTATAAGGATATTTCCCTTAATCTTAAAATAAGATAGTGTATCTATAAGAATTGTTTTCTTTCCATCTTCATTATATCTCAATGGATAATATGTTTTATAAACAAGAGAAAAACTTTCTTTACTTGAAGTATCCCTTTTTGATTCTAAGTTGTTATCTATTTGTGTTATAGTGTTAGAATTTAATTTCTGCTGATTATTACAATTTATAAGTAGCATATTCAATAATATAGATATTAATAATATTTTCATTTTCATAACTCTTCTTTTAGGTTTTCTATTCTAATCTTTTTTATTTCCTCTTTACCATCTTTTTTTTAAAGAGCCCAATATTTCTCCTGATCTGTGTTACAACATAAGGTTCAGGTACTTTTCTGTATGGCTTATCACAAGTAAGATGATTATTAGATTCTAACTTAAATTTATATCCTTCTTTACCTTTTGAAGTACCTACTTCCCAGAAAGGATAATAAATTTGTCCGTTCTCACAAGTACGCCCTACAATAACAACAAAATGATCAGTAGTTTGAGGTGCTTTTTCTGATTCATTAATTGTTTTATTGAAAGTATGGTTAACTCCAACCATTACAGGAAATCCCTTTTCTAAAGATAAATTTAGATATTCTAATCCTTCTACTATTTTATCATTATAGAAAGTTAACTCTGTTCTTTTTCCTTCTATTACATTTTTTTCTAAGGCTAATTGGTAGAAACAAGTCTTATTGGCTAATATTTTCCCTTTTTCATAGCCTCCTGCACCTTCAGGATCTTTTAAAATAATTTCTTCAATCTCTTTATTATTTATTTTAACGATAGTGCCATTTATTATAGCCTTTGATGTAACTGCACAAAGTTGACTTTTAGGAGGTTGATTTTGAAAAGTCATTTTATTTGTTAAATCAATATGCTTTTTACGACAATGTGGGCAAGCCC
>NZ_KB291258.1:0-279 GCF_000318275.2 Capnocytophaga sp. oral taxon 332 str. F0381 | reverse complement strand
AATGTGGGCAAGCCCCTTCTTCTAATGGTTCTTCTTCCTTCTTTTCTTCTTCCTTCTTTTTCCCAACCTCTACTTTTACGGGGCTTTTACTTACTTCAAGCTCTACATTTTTGAAGCTAAGCTCAAAAGCACTTGACTCTTCCTTTCCTACTAATGCTTCTACCTTTATATAATAGTTTTGTGTTTTTGCATCAGGGTCTAAATAATTTAAATCTATTCCTTTCTTAAATAGGGTTTCTGTTATCTTTTTTTAGAACATAACTGAGATATAAATCATGG
>NZ_KB291257.1:1369-1821 GCF_000318275.2 Capnocytophaga sp. oral taxon 332 str. F0381 | reverse complement strand
TATAATATTCATCGGCTTCTTTTCGGGTTACAAAGTGAATGTTTTTTGTTTTTTTGGCTTGGTAACGCCCTACCTCTACAACCCTATCATAGTTGTGTAACCAAACAAAAACTACTCCACCAGGGGCTAAACCAACGGAAATATTGTACTCCTCTATTTCAGGGGCAGTATTATCCTCCCTCATTGAGGCTTTGTAGACCTTCTCCTCTAAGAATTGAGCTATCTTCAGAGAATCTAAAGGCTGGTCTTCTAAGAGATATTGGCATTTTTCTACATACGAAAGCCAAGAAACATCTAAGTGAGTAGGAACCCCTTTAGCTTCACCTTCTTCGGCATTTTTAAAAAGACCTGGCGCTCCATCTCTTATTGAAAAAAGAGGAAAAGGGCAATCGTTTTCAAATATAAAACTTGTACTCGATCCAAATTTACTAGCTCCATCTTTTCCATATACT
>NZ_KB291257.1:0-1349 GCF_000318275.2 Capnocytophaga sp. oral taxon 332 str. F0381 | reverse complement strand
ATTTACTAGCTCCATCTTTTCCATATACTACCCCACGATAAGTTACTATAGGGTAGCCTGCTACTGGTTTTACATAAGCCACCCAATGATATTTTTTATTCATATTTTCTTTTACCTTACAAGAAGTTAATGATAAAAGTAAGACTAATAGGGTTATGATTAGATTTTTCATTGCTGTTTTTTACCTTTTTTATATTTATTTAAGTTTGACCAAGTTTTGGGAATTTTTATAAATTTATATTCTTTAAATTTATTCTGCCCATTTTTATTGTAAGAGTTAGTTTCCGATAATCCCCACGCAAGAAAATCTGTTCCATCCCAAAACTCAGCTCCATTAGTAATATCTTCTTCCCCCTGTCAAAAAGCAAATAACTGCTTCTCGTGCTATTATTTAACAAACTTTTTTTCGTGTACAATTAGCGACTCAACAGAACCATTCTTTTTAAAAATAAATTCTATATATGCATAATCATTTCCTTTTTTGAGTTGTATGAGAAAGTTACTATGGTATCGTTCATTTTGATTTTTTAAATAGGTTTCATACGATTTGGGAAACTTTTTAGAAAAAAACTTTTTATTTTTCCCATTAATACACACTAATTTATTATTGATTCTAAAATATAATTTATACATTTTACAAGGGGAAATTCGGCATATATAAATATATTCAGGAGCTTTTTCTTTATATAAAAAACTTATATCCCATTTCATTTCATAGGCGTATTCTTCGTTTTCGTCTTTTTTAATAAAGGGCAGCTCAATAGTACCATCATGAGCAAGCATTTTTCCCCATTTGAATGTTTGATAATTCCCATCTTCTTCTAAAGGAAATCCCTGGATGCTTGTGTGCAATAAAAATTTTTTATTGATGATTATATCATCAAAATTAATGGCATCATACTGAGCATAAATGGTATATGATGCAAATAACATTAAAATTATACTAAAAAAAGTTTTCATTGTTTTATATTTAATTACCCCCCGCTGGCGCGTTTCTTGCAACTCGTGCCTATTATAGGAAGAGCTTTTAGCTCTCTCTCATACCCAGATCCAAGTATTCGCTGGCTTCACTTTTCACTCTTCACTTTCCCCCCGCTGGCGCGTTTTTTGTAGTTCGTACCCTTTCATAAAACTAAACGGAAATATAGATAACCTACTTAAAACTTATGTAATTTCAATTCAGAAAAAGGTATTTCCTCTATCTTTGAAAGAGATAGTTTATTATTCTTATATTCAAGATAGATGTAATAGTCATAATTCCCAAAAGTTGAATGAGAAACATTTGTAAATGCTATTTTTAAAAGCGTTTTGTCTTTACGTTTTTGATACTTAATTTGCATAGGAACACA
>NZ_KB291256.1:2446-2767 GCF_000318275.2 Capnocytophaga sp. oral taxon 332 str. F0381 | reverse complement strand
GACTTTTTGGACAGCTTCTTCCATAAAGTGGGAAGATGGGTATTGCTGTCGCAAAGTTATGAAATTAGTCGTCAGACTTCACATTATTTTATGCAAAAAGTCCGTGAAGCTATGAAATCCAGTGAATCACAGAAAATGAATGATAGCGTTTAGGTTGATGAATTTACCATAGGAGGAAAAGAGGAAGGAAAACAAGGTAGAAGCTATGAGATATATATTCTTGGGTATCAGAATTTAACATAGACCGCTCTTTAGCTGAGTATAGTTTTAGAATCAATCGTTCACAGAGCAAAGAGACTATCTTTAACAAATTAATGAAAA
>NZ_KB291256.1:2013-2426 GCF_000318275.2 Capnocytophaga sp. oral taxon 332 str. F0381 | reverse complement strand
CAAAGAGACTATCTTTAACAATCTAATAAAAAGAATGCTTGAAAGAGAACCTATTTTCCAACCTCAGTTGGTATGTAGCTAAATAGACACTTCAATTTATTAAAATAAATCTCTTATGAGGAAAATATTATTATACATTGTAGTATTAACAATAAATCATATGATGGCACAAGAAAACAAAAATTCTTTAAAAGATACAATTATGTTCGAAAAATTTGATTTTAACCTATGGAATACAAGGTACAAAGATTTTGAAAAAGATCCTAAATATGGGGGGTATTACAAATTAAAAGATGGATCTTCTTTCCGTCCTATTTATGGAGGAAAAGGATATATCTTTTATGAAGTGATTCCTCCCCTACCAGCCTATTATCATTATTTTTATGATTACTATGAAAATGGAAATCTTAAAG
>NZ_KB291256.1:1526-1993 GCF_000318275.2 Capnocytophaga sp. oral taxon 332 str. F0381 | reverse complement strand
GTGAATTGCACAAAATGAATGATAGCGTTTAGGTAATTATTTATGCTTTAAAAGGTATTTATTCATTTATTTATTATAGTGAAAATGAAATTGAAGAACAAATTAGGATGTATCATTCTACGGGATTTTAATTTTTATACATTAATAATCATTATTATGCTATTCTTATTCTACATATATACTTTGCCTTATATTGCAGAATATGAAGAGATTACAAATTACTCCCAAAAAGCATATCTTATAAATAGTGTAGTAGATAATCTATATTTTTCATCTAACTTTTGGCATTCCCCCCTCGAATATTTAAAAGATATACCTCCCATTTTATTGTTTTTTTTAATCATATTGGCATCATTATTGAATTTTTTAACTACTGTATATACATTATCATTTATTCTGACCATTATTGTAAATACAACACGATGTTTTATAAAAAAAGTCCGTGAAGCTATGAAATCCAGTGAATC
>NZ_KB291256.1:289-1506 GCF_000318275.2 Capnocytophaga sp. oral taxon 332 str. F0381 | reverse complement strand
TATGTAGCTAAATAGACACCTCAATTATAATATTCCCAAAATAACTGCTAATGAGGCAAATAAGAAACATTTTTTTAATTTAGAAACAGAAGAAAATGAAGCTACAAATTAAAACATTATTTACCTTATGTAGTATATTCATTTGTACTATGGGTATAGCACAAGAGGATAAAAATTATAGAGAGACTCCTCTTACAGATATGGAAATTAAAAAACTTTTTCCTACTGAGGTGTTGCAGCAGATAGGAGTTGAATTTCCTATATTTAGGGTGTATCCTTTTGAGGATAAAGATGGCAAGCAGTATTTGATTCTTACTGAAAAGGTGACAAAAGGGAATATACAGGACGAAAATAGTTTGAAGCGGTCTATAAAAGCTTTTAATGTGTCTTTTGAAGAGGATAAGACTGTAAAAGTGCGATGGACTATTACTGATTACATTGACGAAACAGAGCAATCTATTGGGTTTTGGACGCAATATCTGAATTTGAAAGATTTAGATAATGATGGCTTTGTAGATCCGATTGTAGTGTATGGAACGAAATCAAACTATGGGAAAGGCTTTGAAGAAGGAAGAGTAAAAATCATTATCTATCATCTTGGAAAGAAAATAGCTATTCGTCAGCAAAATTCGTCGTTAGATGACGGCAGACTTACCCAAGTGGATCAAAGTTTTGATGCCTTGCCTTTGGGTATCAAGAAAAAGGTGTATGATATGATTGGAATTCTGGAGGATAGGGGGTACTCTTTGTTTACTACAGAGGTAAAAAATCAAATTAAAAAGTCGTTGAAAGGAGAGGGTAAAGTTGTATTTTCTTCTGATAAAGGTGAAACCATTGATGAATTTTTACAAAGAGCCAAAAAAGCAGCTTCTTCTGATGCTGAACTACAAAAGATGATAAATTTTCCGTTACGAGTAAGGGGACTTGATGAAAATTTAAATGTTTTTGAGGATAAATTTTATTCTTTTGCAGAAATAAAGGATAATGTAATGCTATATGAAGGAACTTTTAAGGCAGGACTACTTTCAGCTGTTCGTATTTATCGTGGAGATTGTCAACTTTTTAATGATAAAAATTGCTTTACCATAAAAACAACTGAAATTGGGGATATTGAAGTGGTACTTATTAAAAAGGGCAAACAGTATATAATAGTAGGAATAACAATATTGACAGCATAATAATGCTTACTAAAAATTCTATGATCTAAGTTTATGAAA
>NZ_KB291256.1:0-269 GCF_000318275.2 Capnocytophaga sp. oral taxon 332 str. F0381 | reverse complement strand
ATGAAGGAACTTTTAAGGCAGGACTACTTTCAGCAGTTAGTCTTTCTCGTGGAGATTGCAGACTTTTTACTGATAAAAATTGCTTTGTAATAAAATCAACTGAAATTGGTCTTACTGAAGTTGTTCTTTTGAAAAAAGGCAAGCGATATATAATAGTAGGAATAGAAATATTGACAGCATAATAATACTTACTAAAAATTCTATGATCTAAGTTTATGAAAAAACCCTTACCTTTGCAAAACAAAATAAAACAAGATAGAACAATGAAC
>NZ_KB291255.1:0-608 GCF_000318275.2 Capnocytophaga sp. oral taxon 332 str. F0381 | reverse complement strand
TCCTATATTTAGGGTGTATCCTTTTGAGGATAAAAGTGGTAAACAGTACTTGATTCTTACAGAAAAGGTGATTAAAGGCAACATACAAGATGAAAAAAGTTCGAAAAAGTCCATAAAAGCCTTTAACGTGTCTTTTGAAGAAGATAAGACTGTAAAAATAAGATGGACTATTACTGATTACATAAATGAAAATGAGTCCTCTATTTGGTTTTGGACACGATACTTAAGATTGAAAGATTTAGATAATGATGGTTTTGTAGATCCGATTGTAGTATACGGAACGAAATCTATCTATGGAGAACATTTTGAAGAAGGTAGGGTGAAAATCATTACATATCATCTCGGAAAGAAAATAGTTATCCGTCATCAGAATTCGGAAATGGATGATGCAAGACACACCCAAGTGGATAAAAGTTTTTATGCTTTACCTCTTAGCATAAAGAAAAAGGTATATGATATAATTGATCTTCTGGAAGATAATGGACATTCTTTGTTTAATTCGGAATTGAAAGATCAGATTAAGAACTCATTGAAAATACAGAAAAACACTACCTCTTCTGATAAAGGTGAAACTATTGATGAATTTTTACAAAGAGCCAAAAAAGCAG
>NZ_KB291254.1:0-648 GCF_000318275.2 Capnocytophaga sp. oral taxon 332 str. F0381 | reverse complement strand
TGCCTGTAGAAGATGTTAATGGCTTGTTCAAACGCACTTGGGTACTAGTAGTACAGCCATATTTATCCACTACCTCAAAGGTATGCGTAGCAACTCCTAAATTATCAAAGGTATAAGTATCACGATAAGTGCGAGTTACCACACTGCTATTATGCTTAAATGTATAAGGCGCATTGTTATAAGCCCCTGGTTGCGTATTAGCTCCATTTATTGCCACTACTTTAAGCGTTACCTTACCATTGTTGCCCGTTACAGAACAGAAATTATTATCACTTGGCGAAGTACCCGCTGGTTGCAATTGCAAAACTTTAGGCTCGTATATCTTATACGCCTGTGCCGTAGTAGCCTTACAGCCGTTAGCATCAGTTACACCTATAGTATAATTACCCGTTTGTGTAAATACAAAAGATGTATTCGTTGAAGTAGCGTTAAGCGCTATAGTGGTAATCGTTACGTTACCTTTATAGATAGCAAAGGTATAAGGTTTTGTACCCCCTGTCGCCGAAAGCAACTGCGCTGCCGTAACCTTAGGCGTACAACCCAAAGTAACATCACCCTGCGCATTTGCTGCCGTTACCTGCAACTGCGCTGGCTCAGTAATCGCAAAGGTACGCACTATCTCACAATTAGCGTTGTTGAGTTCTCCTC
>NZ_KB291253.1:356-558 GCF_000318275.2 Capnocytophaga sp. oral taxon 332 str. F0381 | reverse complement strand
AGCACTACCATACCCCTTACTGCACAAGACGATATATATACCATTACCTATAGCAGCGAACCTCAAACAGTAGGCAGCGTCTATGATAACGACCGCTATGGCACGGCTACCCCTACCGACAAAGAGGTGCAGTTTAGCTACATTCGTAGGAGTACTGATGATAACGGAAAGTATATCAGTACAGCACGAGGCGGAATGCTCC
>NZ_KB291253.1:0-336 GCF_000318275.2 Capnocytophaga sp. oral taxon 332 str. F0381 | reverse complement strand
AGTATATCAGTACGATACGAGGCGGAATGCTCCGTCTTCCTGCAGGGTTATCAGTCGGTCGTCATTACATATATTATAAAATCAGAGATATTAAAGATGCTACCCACTTCGCCACTGCTACCGCTACTGTAATAGTACTGTCCCAAACTACAACACCCACTACCACAACAAACACCACAACGGCAACTACCACATCAACTGCAACTACTACACCCACCACAACAACCCTTACTGCTCAAGATGATACTTACACCGTTACCTATAGTACCGACCCTCAAATTGTAGGCAGCGTTTATGATAATGACCATTACGGCACGGCTACCCCTACAGATAAAG
>NZ_KB291252.1:0-2890 GCF_000318275.2 Capnocytophaga sp. oral taxon 332 str. F0381 | reverse complement strand
AATTTAGAATTAAAAGAGACTACAAGCGCGAAAAGTTATGTAAGGGCGTATGGGGAATGCCTAGGCTCTCAGAGGCGAAGAAGGACGTGATAAGCTGCGAAAAGTTGCGGGGATTGGCACATACGAGTTGATCCGCAAATGTCCGAATGGGGCAACCCAGTACATTGAAGATGTACTACACCGATAGGTGGGCAAACCTGCTGAACTGAAACATCTTAGTAGGCAGAGGAGAAGAAAACAAAAGTGATTCCCAGAGTAGTGGCGAGCGAAATGGGAGCAGCCCAAACCCATATTGTTACGGCAATATGGGGGTTGTAGGACCCAGATATAGGTTGTAAAGCTGGATTAGAAGTGTTTGGAAAGGCACACCAAAGAGAGTGAAAGTCTCGTATAGGTACAGCTTTATAAATCTTATGGGTATCCTGAGTAGGTCGGGGCACGTGGAACCTTGACTGAATTAGCCGGGACCATCCGGTAAGGCTAAATACTCCTGAGAGACCGATAGTGGACTAGTACCGTGAGGGAAAGGTGAAAAGAACCGTGAATAACGGAGTGAAAAAGACCCTGAAACCATACGCTTACAAGCGGTCGGAGCGGCTTTTAGCCGTAACGGCGTGCCTTTTGCATAATGAGCCTACGAGTTACTGTTACCAGCGAGGATAAGTATTTCAGATACGCATTCGCAGCGAAAGCGAGTCTTAATAGGGCGTTAATAGTTGGTAGTAGTAGACGCGAAACCTGGTGATCTACCCTTGGGCAGGTTGAAGCGCTGGTAACACAGCGTGGAGGACCGAACTGGTTGTCGTTGAAAAGACTTCGGATGACCTGAGGGTAGGGGTGAAAGGCCAATCAAACTGGGAAATAGCTCGTACTCCCCGAAATGCATTTAGGTGCAGCGTTGATAAAAAGTTTAATAGAGGTAGAGCTACTGATTGGATGCGGGGGTTTCATCGCCTACCAATTCCTGACAAACTCCGAATGCTATTAAATGTTCATCAGCAGTGAGGGTATGGGTGCTAAGGTCCATATCCGAGAGGGAAAGAACCCGGACCATCAGCTAAGGTCCCCAAATATATGCTAAGTTGACCAAACGCGGTCTGACTGCACTGACAGCTAGGATGTTGGCTTGGAAGCAGCCATACATTTAAAGAGTGCGTAACAGCTCACTAGTCGAGCGGTTGGGCATGGATAATAAACGGGCATAAGCATATTACCGAAGCTATGGGGTTATACGATGTATATACCGGTAGGGGAGCATTCTATTGGCGTGGAAGCTAAAGGCGTGAGCCGTAGTGGAGCCTAATAGAAAAGAAAATGTAGGCATAAGTAACGATAAGGCAGGTGAGAAACCTGCCCGCCGAAAGATCAAGGTTTCCTCAGCTATGCTAATCAGCTGAGGGTTAGTCGGGGACTAACGCGAACCCGAGAAGGGGTAGTGGATGTACAACGGGTTAATATTCCCGTACCATTAATCTAATAGAAGTGACGGAATGAGGTATCTACCGCGCAGAGACGGAATACTGCGTTTAAGGTGTTGTTATGGCACTAAAAGTACACTGAGGTTTCGGCTGAAGTGAGAGTAGAGATAACGTTTCCAAGAAAAGCGAAGATTAATGCCCGTACCGTAAACCGACACAGGTGATTGGGAAGAGAATTCTAAGGCGCTCGAGAGATTCATGGCTAAGGAACTAGGCAAAATAGACCTGTAACTTCGGGAGAAAGGTCGCCTATCTTGTGATAGGCCGCAGTGAAAAGGTCCAAGCGACTGTTTATCAAAAACACAGGACTCTGCAAAATCGAAAGATGAGGTATAGGGTCTGACACCTGCCCGGTGCTGGAAGGTTAAGAGGAGAGCTTAGTGGTAACACGAAGGTTTGAATTGAAGCCCCAGTAAACGGCGGCCGTAACTATAACGGTCCTAAGGTAGCGAAATTCCTTGTCGGGTAAGTTCCGACCTGCACGAATGGTGTAACGATTTGGACACTGTCTCGGCCATGAGCTCGGTGAAATTGTAGTATCGGTGAAGATGCCGATTACCCGCAGTGGGACGAAAAGACCCTGTGCACCTTTACTATATCTTCGTATTGGTCTTGGATAAGTGATGCGTAGGATAGGTGGGAGACTAAGAAGCGGCTATTCTGGTAGTTGTGGAGTCGTTGTTGAAATACCACCCTTTGCTTATCTGAGGTCTAACTTTGCAAAGAGCAAAGGACAATTCGTGGAGGGTAGTTTGACTGGGGTGGTCGCCTCCAAAAGTGTAACGGAGGCTTCTAAAGGTTCCCTCAGCACGCTTGGTAACCGTGCGAAGAGTGCAATGGCATAAGGGGGCTTGACTGAGAGACTCACAAGTCGATCAGGTACGAAAGTAGAGCATAGTGATCCGGTGGTTCCGTATGGAAGGGCCATCGCTCAAAGGATAAAAGGTACGCCGGGGATAACAGGCTGATCTCCCCCAAGAGCTCACATCGACGGGGGGGTTTGGCACCTCGATGTCGGCTCGTCACATCCTGGGGCTGGAGAAGGTCCCAAGGGTTGGGCTGTTCGCCCATTAAAGTGGCACGCGAGCTGGGTTCAGAACGTCGTGAGACAGTTCGGTCTCTATCTACTGTGGGCGTTAGAAATTTGCGTGGTACTGACTCTAGTACGAGAGGACCGAGTTGGACGCACCACTGGTGTATCTGTTGTCTTGCCAAGGGCATAGCAGAGTAGCTAAGTGCGGATGGGATAAGTGCTGAAAGCATATAAGTACGAAACCCGCCACAAGATTAGATTTCTTTAAAGGGTCGTGGGAGATGACCACGTTGATAGGTTACAGGTGTAACGGTGGTAACATCATAGCCGAGTAATACTAATAACCCGTAGACTTTTTGCGCAGCATTCTTTTTAAGAG
>NZ_KB291251.1:387-892 GCF_000318275.2 Capnocytophaga sp. oral taxon 332 str. F0381 | reverse complement strand
TATTCTATTTATTAAATAAGCTTGTTTTAAGCTAAAGGAAAACTTTTCGGATAGCCTCTTGTTTTTACAAAAATCCAAAGATTTTATAATTACCATATTTCATTATCTTCAAATATCCAAAACTCTCCATTACAAATCCATTCCTCACGTTCCCCTACTTTTAAACGAACATTGACATCTGTCTTTGTTTCATTGACTTCTATAATAAGTTCGCCAGCCTTATCTTCTTGTCCCTTAAATGCCTTTTCAAAAGCATCCATTGCCTCCTTTATATTAAATTCAACACCTACCCTATAGATAATATCTTTTTCATCATAAAACTTAATATTCACCAGAGTAGGTACTGCTCTTGGGGCAAGTAATGTATATCGAAATCTTTCGGGAATGTGATATTTTTCTATTTGATTCTCTTTCCAAGTACGCTCTCCAAATAATGTTTCCAACTCTAGATTAAGACCTTGATAATAATAAGAGTGAATATACTTACTTTTATCTTTAGTAATAA
>NZ_KB291251.1:0-367 GCF_000318275.2 Capnocytophaga sp. oral taxon 332 str. F0381 | reverse complement strand
TGTGATATTTTTCTATTTGATTCTCTTTCCAAGTGCGCTCTCCAAATAATGTTTCCAATTCACAGTTAAGCCCTGAGTAACGATAGGAGTGAATATACTTACTTTTATCTTTAGTAATAAGCGTCATCTTCCAAAGATAACGCTTGCGAAAGCTATCCCATAACCCATAAGGAATGTTACAAATATCTTCCATAGTAACAAGAGTATCTAATGCTTGAGGGGTACCCCACTGGGCATACTTCATTAGTATTTTGCTCTTAGGCATTCCTAACTCTATAGCATAATCTCTTTGTTCTATAGTATGCTCATCCAAAATAACATCTCCTGTTTTTTTATAATATTCATCGGCTTCTTTTCGGGTTACAAA
>NZ_KB291250.1:0-38430 GCF_000318275.2 Capnocytophaga sp. oral taxon 332 str. F0381 | reverse complement strand
AGTAAAACTAATATGGTTATAATTAGATTTTTCACTGCTATTTTTTACCTTTTTTATATTTATTTAAGTTTGGACCAAGGCACTTCTTCTATCTTTGAGGAAATACACTTATTATCCTTAAATTCTAAACTAATAAAATAATCATATTCACCCACAGTTGAATGAGAATAATTTTCTAATTGAATTGTTACAAAAGTTTTATCTTTCCTTTTGGTATATTTAATTCTCTGTGGTATACAAGTTGTTATTGTAAAGTCGGGTTTGGATAGAATGTAGATTCTATTTCCATTAAACTCAATAATTGGATTGTGTTTCTTTAATTCTTCTATTGTAGTTGTCGTTTTATTTTCTAATGATAAGGCACATTTCCTTTCTAAAATAGCTATAGAATTCTCTGTTTTTATAAAAATTTTTATATTATCTTTTAGAAGATGAATATCTGCGATATAATATAATTCACAAAAATTTCCATCACCACAAGGAAGTAAGATTACACAATAATCAATGTCTTTTTCTATTTTTTGAGAGAAACTATAAAAAGAAAGAAAAAAACATACTATAAAAAGAATTTTTTTATACGATTTTTAAACATAATGATTTTTACTATAGATTTTAACTATACTCTAAAAAAGTTTCTTTAAGACTTGAATCTACAAAAAGATATTTTTCATATCATTCCAGTTTTAAGTAGCTTAAAAGCATAAATAGTAGATTTATAAAAAAGTGTAGCTTTATTTTTTAGATACCCTTTCCCTTCATAAACCAAAACTGATTCAAAAATACTTTTATCAAATTTGTACTTATTGACCCATTTAGAAAAACCATACTTTTTATGTTCATTCTTGATATAGAGATCATTTTTCCATTTTTCCTTTTTTAAAATATCCAAACCATGCCAACCAATAGCTTTTTCACTAATATCTTTTTCTTTTCCTTGGAGACACAATAATGCTTTTATAGTATAATTGATAGCCAACCTCATTTTACTATATTTACATAATATGAAAAACCATAAAAAGAAAAACAATTAATGATAATACATGTTTTTTGTAATATGTCCTCTGCGTCATATTCAACAGAATTTATCAAAACTCAATACTATCATTTTGTTTATATTCCGAGAACTGCTTTATTTTGACCTTTTTGTCTATTAATTTATCATTTTTAAAGGTAAGAAAAATAAGATAGTTGAAATTTCCAATGGTTGTATATGAAAAATTTGACAACCTCACATTTACAAATGTTTTATTCTTTTTCTTTTTATATACGATAAAAGAAGGGTAACAAGTTCTTTCAAAATCTGATATATGCAATGGAATTATCATTCCGTTAAATTCAATAATAGGATTTTGTTTCTCCAATTTAAAAAAATCCTTCCTAAACTGTTTTAATTCTTTGTCAGTACTCGCTCTTCCTATAAACTGTTCTAATACATTATCGCTTTTTATAAATACATTGATACTATCTTTTCCCTTTTTCATATAGGAAACATAATACATTACACTATCTTGTTTTCCTATAATTCTACAAAAATCTATCTCTTTTTTTATAGTTTGTGAAAACAAAGAAAACGTACTGATAAAAACGAATGCTAATGTTGTGATTGTTTTCATATTCTTCTTGTTGAAATTTATTAAAAAATACAAATCGTAGATTTATAAAAGTACGATTGCACCACACACTTTGGCAAACTTTAAGAGTTTGACAAAGTTAATTATACTGATAATCAAACACTTTCAGTTACATTGTAAGAAAAATTTGCAAATCGTCCTCACAAAACAAAACTTTTCAGACAAGTTCTTAATTAACGTGAGTTCAATGTAAGAAAAGTTTTTTTCTTAAAAAGACATTCTTAAGCTAAAAAGACGCATTGCAGCTTAAATCAAACTCACATTAAATTAACAATTATTCCTTCTTATAAGGAATAGCTAAATTTTTATCTATATGTAAGAACTATTCATTATAGAACTTACTGTCTATTTTTATATTATTCACTTTATAATTTTTTATATATATAAGTTCCATCTTTGAAAGCATCGTATAAACAGTTTCTTTTATAATCTCAAACTCAGAAATGTTATATAGTAATGAATCATTGATTATAAGTCTATATGATACTTTTGCTTGAAGAGCTCGCCTTAATTTTATATATAAGGTATTAGCTTCGTGAGCGGCATTTCTATCAAAGACTCTAACTTCTTTTATTTTCTGTGGCTTAGTACGCCTCAAAGAGTCTATTGCATAGAGTTGTATTCCCTTTCTATCTACAGCTTTTTCACCCCAATCTGTGATGTAAACTACAGAAGTAATCTTATAGCTTTCTTTGTCTTGAGTGAGTTTGCAAGAAACTAGTAGGAGTAACCCTATAAAAATTATAAGTACATTTTTTCTCATAATCATTTCATTCTTATATAACCATAATAATTACCTCCAAACAGCTCTTTTGTTAAAAATAGAATATTACAATTGCTGCTAAAACCACATAATTCTAAATAAATTCGCAAAAGTCTCAAAAAATAGCTACTATCCCAAATTTCATACATTAAACTATAAAAAAATCCGACCCTTTCTTATAAGAAGTCGGATTTTTTTATATGAATGCAAATTAACCACCGAAGTCGTCAAAACGAATGTTTTCGTCTGGCAAACCAAAGTCTTGTCCCATTTTCTGAACGGCTTTGTTCATCATTGGCGGACCGCAGAAGTATAATTCTATATCTTCAGGCGCATCGTGTTTGCTCAAATACTGCTCAATTACAGCATTGTGTACAAAGCCCAAGAATCCATCACCATCAGGGTCGTTAATATCTTTCTTCACTTTCCAATTGTCTTCTGGTAGTGGTTCAGAAAGTACAATAAAGAACTTAAAGTTAGGAAACTCGCGTTCCAATTCACGGAAATGTTCTATATAGAACAACTCACGTTTTGAACGTCCACCGTACCAATAAGTTACCTTACGTCCTGTTTTCAGAGTTTTGAACAAGTGGTACAAGTGAGAACGCATTGGCGCCATACCAGCACCACCACCCACGTATAGCATCTCTGCTTTAGATTCGTTGATGAAGAATTCACCATAAGGACCCGAAATAGTTACCTTATCACCTGGCTTACGTGAGAAAATGTATGAAGAGGCTACCCCTGGGTTCACATCCATCCAGCCTCCTTTAGCTCTGTCAAATGGAGGTGTAGCAATACGCACGTTTAGCATAATTCTACGTCCTTCAGCAGGATAAGAAGCCATAGAGTAAGCACGCTCTGCAGGTTCTGGATTTTTCATCACCAATGGCCATAATTTAAATTTATCCCACTCCATTTTAAATTTATCAGGCTCACCTGGGTGTTCTTTAGGGTGTGCAGTAATATCTATATCACTGTATTTTACCTCACAAGCTGGGATTTCTATTTGTATATATCCACCTGGTTTGTAGTCCATATCTTCAGGAATTTCCACCACAAATTCTTTGATGAATGATGCCACGTTGTAGTTGCTTACTACTGTAGCTTCCCATTTCTTAATACCAAACACTTGTTCTGGTACGCCTATTTCCATATCTTGTTTTACCTTCACTTGGCAAGCCAAGCGTACCCCTTCTTTCAGCTCTTTTTTAGTAAAGTGAGGAGTTTCGGTAGGAAGTGCTTCACCACCACCTTCATATACGTGGCATTCACACTGCAAGCAAGAACCCTTACCACCACAAGCCGATGGCAAGAAAATCTTTTCATTACCTAAGGTTGAAAGTAATGAGCCCCCTATAGGCACTTCTATTACTTTATCTTTATTAATTGTAATTTTTACAGGCCCCGATGGGGTTAGCTTTTGTTTCACATAAAGCAAAATTGCTACCAACAAAAGGATTATTACTAATAACCCTACCACCGTTACCGTAATAGTTGTTAATATTTCACTTGCTAAAATCATTACTTAAATCTTTTGTATTATTAGCTAATTTATCTGTATTCACTTCTTGGCGAACTGTAGTTTCCTTTTTAGTTTCTTCTTTTTTGCTGCTACCACCTGTAAGCATACCACCAAAGCTCATAAAGCCTATAGCCATTAGCCCTGTAGTAATAAAAGTGATACCCAAGCCGCGCAAAGGAGCCGGTACGTGTGAATAACGTATCTTCTCACGTATAGCCGCCAACGCCAAAATAGCAATAGCCCAACCTAATCCTGAACTCACCCCGTAAGCTACTGAAAGCCCAAATGAGTGAATCACTTCAGCACGCGATTGCATAAAAAGAGAACCTCCTAAGATAGCACAGTTTACAGCTATCAGTGGCAAGAAGATACCCAATGAGTTATACAATGATGGTGAAAACTTCTCTACTACTATCTCTACCAACTGTACCATTGTAGCTACAGTAGCTATAAACAAAATGTAGGTAAGGAAGCTCAAATCATAATTAGCGTATTCTTCACCCAACCAGCGCAAAGCACCTTCTTTAAGTATATACTCATTAAGTAACCAGTTCATAGGTACTGTAAGAGTTTGTACAAACACCACAGCAGCTCCTAATCCTATAGCAGTCGACACTTTTTTAGATACAGCCAAGTACGAACACATACCCAAAAAGGTAGCGAAAATCATATTCTCTACGAATATCGATTTAAAAATCAGTGTTAAATATTCTAACATTTTCTTTTCTTTTTAAATGATTAATGACTGTCTTCTATTAAGGCTTTGTTGCGTGAGCGTTGCACCCATACTACAATACCATAAGTTACCAAAGCCATAGGGGCTAACAACATAAAACCGTTGTTTTCGTAGCCCAAAGCATAAGCACCTGTTTTCTTGATAGGGTCTCCCAATATTTGGAAACCTAACAAAGTACCAGAACCCAATAGCTCGCGGAAAAAGGCTACAATAAGCAAGGCAATAGAGTATCCCCCTGCATTACCTATAGCGTCTAAAAACGATTTCCCTGGAGGGTTACCCAAAGCAAATGCCTCAAAACGTCCCATCAAAATACAGTTGGTGATGATAAGCCCTACATATACTGATAACTGTTTGCTAAGGTCATATACAAAGGCTTTGAGCACAAAATCCACCACAATTACCAAGGCTGCCGCTACTATTAGCTGAGCAATAATACGAATTTTAGGCGGAATTACATTTCTAAGCAAAGAAATGGTTACGTTACCCATTACAAGCACAAAGGTAAACGAAAGACTCATTACGATAGCTGCTTTCAGCTGAGCTGTAATCGCTAAGGCAGAGCAAATACCCAACACTTGTACCGTTACGGGGTTATTATCCCACAAGGGGTCTGTTACTAATTTTGCATCTTTTTTTGATAGTCCCATAGTCTATTATTTGTTTAAACTTTTAATATAGGATATATAAGGCTCTATGCCATCGCTTATCATCGCTTGCACTCCATTACCAGTAAGGGTAGCTCCTGCAATAGCATCAATTTTCCCATCTTCTTTACGTTTATTTTCAGGGTCGCCATTGCTTTTTGAAATTTGAATGCTTTGGAAGTTACCTGCGGCATCCAATAAATGTTCTCCGATAAAGTCGTCCATAAAGAAACGCTCTTTGATGTTCGCTCCTAAACCAGCAGTTTCACCTTTGTGGTCAAAGAAAACACCACGTACAATAAGGTCTTTATCTACAGCTATATATCCCCAAATAGCATCCCACAAACCACGTCCGCTTACAGGAATTATATAGAGGGTATTACCATCTTTTTCAGCTACATAAAGAGGTAAACCTTCACGATGACCGTTGAAGTTGATAAGGTCGTTAGCACCTTCTACTTTTTCAGCGGTATTTCCTTTGATAAGGTATTGCTCTTTCACATAGTTAGGAAACTCTTTTTCAGCATCGGTAGTAGAAAGAAACTCTACTTTACCTCCTCCAAGCTCACCTTCGTTGTGATTTACGCCCATAGCATAGAGGATATTCTGTTTCTTTTCTAACTTTTTATTGTTGCTGATATCGCTACTTAACGCTGACGAGATACCAGCGAGCAACGCACCTACGATTACCACCATTATAATGGCGAAAATCACTGTATACGAATTACTTTCTGTCTTGATTGCCATAATTATGCGGTTTTAGCAGTTGATAATTTTAAACGTTTTTTTCTACGAGATACATTAGCTTGTACTACAAAGTGGTCTATAGTAGGTGCTAATACGTTCATCAATAAGATAGCAAGCATCACTCCTTCAGGATAAGCAGGGTTAAAGCAACGAATAGCAATTGCCACAAAGCCCGCTAAAAATCCGTAAATATACTTACCTGTATTGGTTTGCGCCGCTGTTACAGGGTCAGTAGCCATAAATACAGCTCCGAATGCCAATCCTCCTATAAGTAAGTGCTGATAAGCAGGTAAGCTCCACAATGCATAAAACTGTGTACCTTCCATACTCGGAGCTAAACAATTAAATATAGCAGCCATTACCCAAGCACCTACAAACATACTAATCATCACACGCCAAGAAGCGATTTTAGTAAATATAAGGAATAAACCTCCCAAAAGAATAAGAATTGTAGAAGTTTCACCCACTGAACCTGGCATAAACCCAAAGAACAAATCCGATACTTGATAAGTACCTGTCTGACCTTGTGCCAAACTACCCAATACTGTTTCACCCGAAACGGCATCCAAATTAGCACCCGCAGCAATGTCTTTAGCACGTTGTACAGCTCCTTCTACCCATACTTTATCCCCTGTCATTGAAGTAGGATAAGCAAAGAATAAGAAAGCACGGATTGTAAGCGCAGGATTCAAAATATTCATACCTGTACCGCCAAATACCTCTTTACCAATAATTACTCCAAAAGCTACAGCTACTGCCAACATCCAAAGCGGAATATCTACAGGAACAATTAGTGGCACCAACATACCTGTTACCAAGTATCCTTCTTCCACTTCGTGCTTGCGAATAGTAGCAAAAATAAACTCAATGCCCAAACCTACAACGTATGACACTACTACTAATGGCAATACTTTGGTTGCACCAATGCAAAGATTGGTAAGATTCCAAAAATTACCACTAAAGAATGCCATACCTGCCTCTGGAGACAAGGTGCCAAAAGCTACTTGATGCTGATACCCCGTATTGAAAATACCAAAAATCAAACAAGGAATAAGCGCCATAATAACGGTATTCATTGTTCGTTTTAGGTCATCAGCAGCCTTAATGTGGGTACCCCCGTGGGTTACCTCATTAGGCGTATAAAGGAAGGTATGAAGCGCGTTGAAAGTGGTCTCCATCTTCGTCCCCTTATACTTTTCTTTTAATGTATTTAATTTACTTTTTAAACTCATTTTCTTAATGAATAAGTTAATTATTTCTTTTTATTGATTTGCGAATTAGTTTTAAAGCCCAATCGTAATGGCTTGACGTCGATGAAACTAAATAAGAGCCGAGTGAGGTCGTACCTGTCCAATGATACTTCTTTTTGGTAAAAAGCTCTTCATCTGAGTGTTTCTGTATAAGTTGGAACACTTTATTATGAGAAGCTTCAAAAAGTGAGAGTATCTCAGCAAGTGATACTTTTTGACATTGCTCCCATATTTCTCGGTTGAGTTTAGGAGTGTCAGAAAAAGTATAACCCTCTTTGGGTATTTTAGGTTTTTCACCTCGCATTCCTACCTCATACCAATTTAGGAATAATAAATGCCAATGATACAAGTGTCCTATAACATCGCGAATATTTCTATTCATTGTACCTTCTGGAAAGGCATCTTCTCGCTGTCTCTCAGGCAGTGTTTCTATCAAAGAAAGTAACTTTTGGTAATTTTCTTTAGCTAAAAACTCTAAATCTTGTTTCGTTGCTGGTCTTGCCATCAGTAGCTATTTTAACCTAATTCTTGAATCATTAAATCAAGTCCGTCTCTGATGATTTGTTGGTGTGGCTGTTTAGAAACACATACAAATTCAGTAAGCGCAAAGTCCTCAGGAGCTACTTCGTAAGCTCCAAGGTTTTCTAATTCGTCCAAATCCTTATACAAGCACGCTTTGAGCAGCTGCATAGGATAAATATCCAATGGGAATACCTCTTCATACATACCTGTTTGTACAAAAGCACGATGCTCACCATTAGTATTGGTATTCAAATTGTACTTTTTCTTAGGGTTTAGCCAAGAGAAAGTAAGCGCACGTGTAAGCGAAATTTTGTTGCTTATAGGTTTTGCCCATCCAAACAAATCATAGTCATTACCTTCTGGAATTGCTGTGATTTGATCAGCGTAAAAACCTAAAAAGTCACTTTCACTTACCTTAACACCTGTAAGCACATCACCACTGATAATACGGGTATTAGCAGGATCTTTCACTCCACCGTCTATCACTCCGTCAATCTGAGCTCCTGCCAAAGCAGTTACATAGTGAGGCTTATTGATATTAGCCCCTGTCAGTGCTACAGTGCGAGTAATGTTCAGCTTGCCTGTCAAGAAAAGTTCTCCTATCACTACCAAATCTTGCGGATTCACTACCCATACCACCTCACCTTTATTAATAGGACTAATATGAGCTATTTGAGTGCTCACATTCCCTGCTGGGTGCGGACCTGATACGTTGTGTACCTCAATGTTTTTAAGATTGCGGAAAGGAGACAACGAGCTGTCTTTGAAGACCGACACGTGTACTTTGCCCGAAGTAAGTTTTGACAAGGCTGTAAGTGCTTCTTGCAGCTGCTTTTCCTTACCCTTAAGTACATAGTCGTAATCGGGTGCTAACGGATTGGTTTTGCAAGCCGACACGAAGATAGCTTTTGGCTGAATGTCGGGGTTGGCAATCACGTCATAAGGGCGTTGTTTGATAAAAGGCCAAGCTCCTGAAGACAAGAGATGCGCTTTTATTGCTTCGCCCTCCATTTCATTCACTTTTTTCTCCCCAAAGTCTTTGAACGTTTGTTCTGCGCTGGGCTCTATACGAATCTCCAACACTTTACGCCTTTCACCACGTACTATCTCTTTTATAGTACCACTTACAGGCGATGGAAACATAATACGCTCATCACTCTTTGAAAAGAATAGTGCTTCACCTGCTTTCACCTCGTTGCCCTCACGTAATATCAGTTTAGGCACTACTCGATGAAAATCACTGGGTTTTATAGCATATAGCTTAGAAAGCGGCTGATGCTGGGTCGTCTTATCAGCTTCGCCCTCTAAGTGTATATCCAACCCTTTTCGAATGCGGATGTCGTTTGACATATCTAAATATATTAGTTAGTTTTGTTAAATTTGGCGACAAATATACGAATATTAATTGATAAAAAAATAATGTTTTTACATTTTGTACATAAAAAAGAATGTGTCTAATTAAGACACCTCCTCCTCTACTCTTTCCTATTTAGTAAATCGTATAGTTTTTATTAGCAAAAAAACAATGTAATCCATTGTTTTTCAATTTAAAATAGGATTATTTCCCAGAGAAAAACGAGTCTACAAACTCATATTTATTGAATATCTGTAAATCGTCAATCCCTTCACCTACTCCTATATATTTAACAGGAATCTGAAATTGGTCAGAAATACCTATCACTACCCCTCCTTTAGCAGTACCGTCCAATTTGGTAACCGCCAAGGCTGTAACTTCAGTAGCTTTGGTAAATTCTTTGGCTTGCTCAAAGGCATTTTGCCCTGTTGAACCGTCCAATACAAGTAATACTTCGTGAGGCGCATCAGGAATTACCTTCTGCATCACTCTTTTTATTTTACTAAGCTCATTCATTAGGTTAATTTTGTTGTGCAAACGCCCTGCGGTGTCTATTATCACTACATCGGCATTTTGTTTCACAGCAGAACTAAGGGTATCATAAGCTACAGAAGCTGGGTCACTCCCCAGTTGCTGCTTAATCATCGGTACACCTGTACGATCCGCCCACACCTGCAATTGGTCTATAGCTGCCGCACGAAAAGTATCTGCAGCACCCAATACTACTTTGAGTCCTTTTTTAGTAAACTGACTTGCCAATTTGCCTATAGTGGTGGTTTTACCCGCACCATTCACGCCAACCACCATCATTACATAAGGCTTTTTGTCAGCTGGGAGAGAAAACTCAGTAGCTTCGCCCATATGAGTTTCTGAAAGCAATCCTGCTATTTCCTCTCGTAAAATAGTGTTCAGTTCCGAAGTACCTAAATATTTATCTTTAGCAACCCGCGCTTGTATACGATCTACAATTTTTAAGGTGGTATTTACCCCCACATCACTCGCAATGAGCACTTCTTCAAGATCATCAAGTACATCATCATCTACCTTTGATTTTCCTATAATTGCTTTACCAAGACGGTCAAAAAACGTATTTTTTGATTTTTCTAACCCTTTGTTAAGCGTTTCTTTTTTTTCTTTAGAAAAGATATTTTTCAAAAATTCAAATGCCATAACTATATTTTTAAAAAAAGTTGTGCAAAGGTAATAAAAAACTTTATATATGCAAAAAAAGCTGTCTCACGACAGCTTTTCAGATATGATAAAAATAGAGAAAATTTAATTATTTCTTCTTTAAAAATTCATCAACAAGTTCAGGAGCCATTACACTTTCCACGAAAGTATAAGCACCCGTTTTAGGTGATTTCACCATTTTTATAGCTTTAGTAAGCTTTTTTGATTTACCTTGTAAAGTTGCTACTGTTTTCTTTGCCATAACCTTTTAATTATTTAATTTCTTTATGAACAGTTACTCGTTTAAGGATAGGATTGAACTTCTTAAGCTCCAATCTATCAGGGGTATTTTTCTTGTTTTTGGTCGTGATGTAACGTGAAGTACCAGCTACGCCACTATCTTTGTGCTCTGTGCACTCCAAAATAACCTGTATTCTATTTCCTTTCTTAGCCATTTTGTGTCGTCTTTTATTAGTTAATATATCCGTTGCGTTCTACTTCTTGTAGCACTGCATAAATACCTTTTTTGTCAATGGTTTTGATTGCAGCTGCCGATACCTTAAGGGTAATCCACGCATTCTCTTCTGGAATGAAGAAGCGTTTAGTGCGAAGGTTCACGTTAAATTTACGTTTCGTTTTGTTCATTGCGTGCGACACGTTGTTGCCCACCAATGCTTTCTTGCCTGTTAAGTCACAAACTCTTGCCATTTTTTCTCTATTTATTAATGTGTTATTTGTATTCGGGGTGCAAAAGTACAATATTTTTTTTATTTAGCAAAACTTTTTTTATCAAAATTATTTTTTTCAAGATGATAATTTTTAAAATACTTTGATAATCAATATATTAATTAAAAATATACCATTATTCAAAAAATTACACTCGCTAATGAAATTTGTAAAAATAATCTGTTTTTCCCTGTCAATCAAACTATCCTTTGAGCGAACCTTCAGCGAAGGTTGAGCGAAGGTTGAGCGAAGGTTGAGCGAAGGATAAGTAAAGCTTATGCGGCTCGCACCAAGCTGGCGCAGCCCAATATGTAATCAAATACCAATAATAAAAATAGTAGGACGCTTGTGCAAATCAATAGAAGTAGAACGCCATTGGCGAATGGAGAGTGTTTGTATATGCTCTGTAGGCAGTGTAATATCACAAGCTACACACAACAAGGTATTGTCGTGCAAAATAGTAGTAAGCTCATTCAAAAGCTGGGTATTGCGATAAGGTGTTTCTATAAACAACTGCGACTGTCCCTCTTGAGCTTTGCGTTCCAATGCCTTGAGAGTACTCTTGCGTTGTTGTTTATCTATAGGAAGATAACCATTAAAGGCAAAATTTTGCCCGTTGAGTCCACTTGCCATCATTGCCAATAAAAGAGAAGAAGGCCCTACCAGCGGAACTACTTTAAGTCCTTTTTGGTGAGCAAGGCGTACAATATCGGCACCTGGGTCGGCAATACCTGGGCAGCCTGCTTCAGAAATAATACCTGCAGAAATACCTTCCAAACACGGAGTTATAAAAGGTAGCATATCGTTATGGGGCTGATGTTTATCTATAACAGCAATTCGTAAATCGGCTTGTACCTTATCAGGAGCTATACGTTTGATAAACTTTCTCGCCGATTTTTCATTCTCTACAATAAAATAATTTAATCTTTGTACTACTTCTTCTATTTGTGAAGGTAATACACTGAGGGTACTATCACCTAATAAATTGGGAATTAAATAAATATGACTCATTTTTAGTTGTTATCTATCAAAAAAGTAAAATAAGAGCTGCAAGTTCGCTGTAATGAGACACTTGCGAGGGCAAAGGTACAAAAAAAGTGGGATTAGCCATTATTTTTTGTGGTTTCATTTTTTATTTATACTTTTGTAATACCAATTTGTATAATAGATGATAAAAGACAGTTTATGAATCATTTGAATAATATAAATAGTACCAACGATACCATTGTAGCTTTGGCAACTGCTATAGGGGTAGGTGCTATTGCAGTAATACGTCTTTCAGGGAACAAAGCTATTGATATAGCTGATAAAATATTCAGTACTATACACGGAAAACGATTGACAGAAGTGCCCTCGCATACAGTGCATTTGGGTACTCTTAAAAGTAAAACTGAAGTAATAGACGAATGCTTGGCTACTGTCTTCAAGGGACAAAAATCATACACGGGCGAACCGGTGGTGGAGTTTTCCTGCCACGGCAGTAGTTATATAGTACAAGAAATTATAAAGCTTTGTCTGCAAGAAGGTTGCCGCTTGGCTGAAGCAGGTGAATTTACCAAACGGGCTTTTCTAAACGGAAAATTAGCTCTAAACCAAGCTGAAGCCGTTGCCGACCTTATCATCTCTGATAGTTATGCAAGTCATCAGGTGGCTTTGCAACAAATGAGAGGTGGTTTTACTACCGAAATAGAACATTTACGAAAAGAGTTACTCAATTTTGTATCACTTATTGAATTAGAATTAGATTTTTCAGAAGAAGATGTAGCTTTTGCTGATAGAGAACAGTTCAGAAAGTTACTAACAACCATAAAAACTACCATTGAGCGGTTGTTACATTCGTTTTCAGTAGGTAATGTGCTAAAAAATGGTATTGCGGTAGCAATAGTAGGCAAACCTAATGCTGGCAAATCGACTTTGCTAAATGCTTTGCTAAATGAAGAGCGTGCTATTGTTTCAGATATAGCGGGAACAACGCGCGATACGATTGAAGAGACTTTGCATATAGGAGGTATTAGCTTCCGATTTATAGATACAGCAGGTATAAGAGAGGCAAAAGACCAAATAGAGGCTATTGGCGTACAAAAAGCCAAAGAAAAAATGGCTTTAGCGCATATATTGCTTTACTTATATGATGAAAATGACAACAAGCCTGATGAAATTATTAGTTTTATAAAAGAAAATTACCGAAAAGACCTAAAAATAATACTACTCCACAACAAAATAGACCAATATGAGGCTACATATAGCGATAGTTTGAGCAATTTTGATGCTACCCTAAAAGCAGCTTTGATGCCTGAATACACTACTACTCTTTTAGGCATTTCAGCACGTGATCACCAAAATTTAGATTTGCTTACAAAAGAACTGACAGCATACGCAAATACATTAGTTGTGGGGAATAATGCAGCTATAGTAACCAATCTACGTCATTATGAAGCACTTAAAGAAGCCCTACAAGCTATTGAGAAAGTAGAAGAAGGGTTGGCATTAAATCTTTCAGGCGACCTTTTAGCAATAGATTTGCGCGAAGCTCTGTACCACTTAGGTAGTATTACAGGAGCCGTAACCAACGATGAGGTTTTAGGTCATATCTTTAGTAAATTCTGTATCGGAAAATAGTTAAATAGTAAGTTAGAAGATGAAGATACTTAGTGTTTCTCTTTATAATATAGCCTCTATTGAAGGCCCTTTTACAATTGATTTAGAAGCCGAACCACTGAAATCGGCGGGATTATTTGCTATTACTGGAGCTACAGGAGCTGGTAAATCTACTATTTTAGATGCTATTTGTTTGGCTCTTTACAACGATACACCTCGCTTGGCTACAACCAAAGTTAATCAGCTAATCACCGATGGCAATAGCGATTTGCAGGTTAATAACGTAAAAAACCTGCTGCGCAAAGGAGCTATATCGGGCTATGCCAAAGTTACCTTTCAGGCAATAGACAACAAAATATACGAAGCCGAATGGCAGGTACGCCGTGCTCGTGGTAAACAAGGGGGCAGCCTGCAAAGCGAAACTATTTTGCTATACAATTGCACCGATAATGAGCCCTTTGCCGAAAATAGAAAAACCATTGTTTTAGAACGTATCAAAGAATTGATAGGTTTGACTTTTGATGAATTTACAAAATCGGTAATTTTAGCTCAAGGTGATTTTACTTCCTTCCTAAAAGCTGATGATAACAAACGCTCCGATATTTTAGAAAAACTTACAGGTACTGAAATCTACACTCAAATATCACAGAAAATATACGAAATTTATAAACAACATAACTACGAACTTAGTCTATTAGAAGCCCAACGCAAAAACACTACCTTTTTATCAGAAGAGGAAAAAGAACAAATAAAAACGCACTTGGCTACTGATGAACTTAACTTAGAAAAACTACAAGCAGAAATTGCATTGTTAAGTGAACAACAAAAGTGGTTTGCCGATGAGCAACAGTTTATCCGTCAGTATAACGAAGCTCTTGCTATAAAAGAAAAAGCTATAGACGAAAAAGAACGCGAAGCAACTCGTTTTGCCGAATTGGCAATGATTGAGGCTATACAAGCTATTAAGCAGGAGGTAGTAAGCAAACAACAAGAAGCATATAACCTAATCGCTATAAAACAACAAATAGACAAAGATAAAGCTGAAAAAGAAAATCTATCTTCCGAAGAAAAAACACTATTGAGTAATCTTACTACTTATCAAAAAGATTTTACCGAGCTAAATGAGCAATATAAGCAAGATAAACCAGTTATTGAAAAGGCTAAAAAGCTGGACATACTGATTGCCGAGACGGAACGTACTTTAGCTGAAAAAGAACTACAACTGCAAAACAAGGAAAAAAAATTAGCCAAAAAAGAAGCCGAAGCAGCATTGGTTGCCGAGAATATAAAAAAAGGTGAAAATTATAAACAAGAACGTGAAGCGTGGCTATCAGCACATATAAATCAAGTAGTTATAAAAGATAACTATCATTGGTTATTGAATTTAGCTACCGAAAAGAAAACTTTACAAACGTATATTGAAAAAAATAAGCAGGAGCTGGCAATGTTGAATACAGAACCGCTGCAAGAGGAAGTAAAGGTTTTAGAAACAGAACTGACTTCTGCACAACAAGAACTACCTATAGCTCAAGCGGCTTACCAAACAGCAGAGCGTATTGTACAAAAAACGCAGTTGGAAAACTCTCATAACATTGTACTTTTGCGACAAAATTTAACTGAAGGTGAAGCGTGCCCTGTGTGCGGTTCGCTGCACCACCCCAATGCGCAACAAGAAGTGCAAGAACAGCTGATAAAAGTAGTAGAGAAAGAACGTGATGATGCAAAGCAAAAAGTAGAGGAGCTAACCAAAACTATAGCTGCAAAAGCTGAAAAACTACTAAAACAACACAACGCACTAAATGAACTTACTGCCCAAAAAGAAAAGATAAAAAGTAGAAGCGAAGAGTACCAACAGCGAATAAAGGATTATAGAGCCCAACTACAAGAATTGGCTCTTACTGAAGAGTGGATTACGCTATGGGAAACTACAACTAATACTTTTATAGAAAACATAAACCTCCTAAAACAAAAATGGGACAAAGAAGAAAGTTCATTACAAAAAGCCAAGGAACGCTTACAGAAATTAGCTAACGACAAGGCTGCCTTAACTGCCGAAATAACTACTTTACAACAAGATATTATCCCTTTACAGAAAACTTTGCAAATTGATAGTGAGCAACATATGGCTTTGAAGGCAGAAAGAACGGGATTATTAGGTAACAAACCTGCCCAAGAGGTGGAAATGGTTTATGAAAAAAAACTAAAACACCTCGTTGCTGTAATTGATGAGGCACAAAATACCTATAATGCTATTTTGCTTAGCATTACGGCTAATGAAACTTCTCTATCTTCATTAACTGCCCAAAAAGAGCAAACAGAAAAAACATTGACCGCAGCTACCGATGCGATAGAGCAATGGGTAACTACCCACTACCCTACCCAAAAAACGTATCTATACCAACATTTAGATAAATGGGCTGCCTATTCACACGAATGGTTACAACAAGAACGAACAGCTTATCAAGCACTAAATGAGCGTATTGCTAAATATACTACCATAGCCGAAGAACAGCAAAAAACGCTGCACGCACATAGTAAAAAGAAACCATTAACACTCAGCGAATCCGAGACAAAAGAAGCTTATCAAACCAAAAAAGAAACACAAGAGGCACTACACACTGCCGTAATAAACTATAAAAGCCAACTGCTAAATGACGCTGCACAGCAAAAGGCTATGCAAGTACTATTGCAACAAATAGCTCAAAAAGAAGAGATTACAAAGCAATGGGGGCAGCTAAATAACCTGATAGGAAGTAGTAACGGGGCTAACTTCAGGCGTTATGCACAAGAATACACCTTAGACCTGCTATTGCAATACGCAAATATGCAAATGAAGCTCATCAATAGGCGCTACACCTTACAGCGCATTGCAGGAACACTAGGGTTGCAGGTAATTGATAACGATATGGCAGCCGAAATACGCTCTGTGTATTCGCTATCAGGAGGAGAAAGTTTCTTGGTATCGCTTGCTTTAGCATTGGCACTTTCGTCATTATCATCAACAAAAATGAATGTAGAGACCTTATTTATAGACGAAGGATTTGGCTCACTAGATGCCGAAACATTACAAGTGGCTTTAGATGCTTTAGAACGTTTGCAAAATCAAGGGAAAAAAGTAGGCGTCATCTCGCACATACAAGAAATGGTAGAGCGTATTGCTGTAAAAGTAGAAGTCCAAAAAGAAGGTAATGGAAAAAGTAGGATAACAATTAATGGTTAATTGGCTATTTACCTGCTACTCATCCCTTATTCAGAGCATAGTTTCACCGAACTTTAAATGAAAGATAAACACTAATCATTAAAAACATTAATAATTATTTCGTATCTTTGCACCCTAAAATTAAAATACTTTGATGAACCCTAACGAATCTTATCATACACCTGTACTGCTAAACGAAAGTATTGAAGGACTGGCAATTAAAGAAGATGGCACCTATGTAGATGTTACCTTTGGCGGTGGCGGACACTCTCGTGCTATCCTTAGTAAATTAGGCGAAAACGGTAGGCTTTACGCCTTCGACCAAGACGCCGATGCTGCCAATAATCGTATAGATGACCCTCGTTTTACACTCATTCAGCAAAATTTTAAGTTTATAAAACAATATTTGCGCTTTTATAAAGTAGCGCAAGTAGATGGAGTATTAGGTGATTTTGGGGTATCCTCTCATCAGTTTGATATAGCAGAACGTGGTTTTTCTACCCGTTTTGACGGAGCATTGGATATGCGTATGGATAGACAAAGCGCACTATCGGCACAAGAAGTGGTAAATAATTATGACGAAACCGATTTAGCTACACTCTTTTATACCTATGGCGAGCTGAAAAATGCACGAGCTATTGCACGGGCTATAGTCTCTTTTAGAGAAAATCAACCTATTACTTTAGGAAGTGAGCTGCAAGAGGCACTAAAACCTCTACTCCCCAAACATAAGGAAAATAAGCTATTAGCACAAATATACCAAGCAATTCGCATAGAGGTGAATGGTGAAATTACTGCCTTAGAGCAATTCCTGCTTCAGCTACCCGAAGTAGTAAAAGTAGGCGGACGTATTAGCTTGATAAGTTATCATTCATTAGAAGACCGTTGTGTAAAGCGTTTTATACGCGATGGACAATTAGAAGGGTCACCCGAAAAAGACTGGTATGGCAACGTAAAAGTACCTTTTAAAAAAGTAGGAGGACTTATAGTTCCTACTGAAAACGAAATAAATAACAACAACAGAGCGCGGAGTGCCAAACTGCGTATAGCAGAACGTATAGCCTCCTCATAAAATATCTTTGATATGGAAGCTGAAGAAGAAAAAATAAAATTATTAGTACTACAACGCCTAATGTCGTACAACGTTTGGCTGTTTGTTTGCTTTATAGCAGTTTTAATTATCATCAGAATTGGTTATTCACACTCGGCAGATAGAAAGGTAAACCAAATAACCCAACTGAACGAAGAGGTGAATAGTCTCAAAAGCCAGTTTGTTGATATACGCTCTAAGTTACAAAAAGAGCGATTAGAGTCGTCATTATTAGAGCGTTTGGAAACCAGAGGATTAAAACAGCCTGCCAAACCTCCGCAAAGGATTAAGGTATCTGTAAAAGAATAAGAAATGGAAGACGAAAAACCCAAAAAAAAGAAAAAAAAATCTAAAAAGAAACAAAAAGACCATATACAAGACCATAGGCTTAGCCTAACGCGTACGTATGTGGTAGGGGGCGTATTTTTAGTTGTTCTTTTAACCATAGCGTTTAATCTTGTGCGTTTAGTAATAGAGGGGGATGCCTATCGTACAAAAGTAGAGGAAACTACAATGCGTGAAGCCGAAATTATGCCCAACCAAGGGAATTTGTATTCTGATGACGGTAGTTTGTTGGCTACTTCGGTTACGCGCTATAATGTGCGCTGGGATGCTCGTACCCCAAAAAAAGAGCTTGTAAATAAACATATTAGGGCACTTTCGGATTCTCTATCTAAAATGTTTGGACGCCAAAGCAGTTTCTACCAAGAAAAATTCAAACGGGCTATGGCTCAGGGTAACCGCTATATGTGGGTGGCTGGTAATTTAGATTATAGCGAATATATACGTATCAGAAAGTTCCCATTATTTGATTTAGGCCCTTTCAAAGGAGGACTTATCATAGAGAAAAATATTACAAGGCGTTACCCTTTAGAAGAAATAGCACAACGAAGTATAGGCTATGCGCGTACAGATGAAACAGGCTATACAGTGCGTGTGGGGCTGGAAGGGGCTTATGCTAACTATTTATTAGGAACCAAAGGTAAACGCATTGAACAAAAAATAGCAAAAGACCAATGGAAAATAGCAAGTGGATTCAATATCATAGAGCCTAAAGATGGATATGATGTGGTATCTACTATCAATATCAATATTCAAGATATAGCACACCACGCTCTGCTTCAGCAACTAAAAAAATATAAGGCAAAACAAGGGTGTGCAGTAGTGATGGAGGTAAGTACAGGCGAAATAAAAGCAATGTCAAACCTAAAACTAACTTCTAATGGTAGTAAATATGCTGAACTTTACAATTTTGCTGTAGGCGAAGCCCACGAACCTGGTTCTATATTCAAACTGATGACAGTGGTAGCTGCAATGGAAACAAGTAAAATAGACACCTCATATGTAGTGGATATTAGAGACGGAAAACACCAATACCACGATTCTAAATTTGAAGATTCGCAACATAAATTTAGAGGACCTATTAGTATCAATAAAGCTTTTTCGGTATCATCAAACGTGGGAATGACAGAATTAGTATATAATCTATTTGATAAAAACCCAAGTTTGTTTACCAATAAACTATTGGATATGAACTTAAACCAAACGCTAAATTTTCCTATATTAGGAGAAGGTGAGCCTGTAATACTCACACCACGAGATAAAAAACTATGGAGTGGTGTAAGTTTGCAATCAATATCAATAGGTTATGCTGTAAAACTAACTCCATTACAGAGTCTTACATTTTATAATGCTATTGCCAATGGTGGGGTAATGGTAAAACCAAGAATGATAAAAGAAGTTAAGGAGTGGAACAAGACAATTGAAAAATTTAACGTAGAGATTATTAATAAGAAGATATGTTCTAAAGAGACAGCAGAACGTGCTAAGGGAATGCTTGCCGATGTAGTGCAACGCTCATACGGCTCTGCTCATAGGCTCTATTCACCAGATTTTTCGATGGCAGGCAAGACTGGGACGGCACGTAAAAATTATGCAAATGTAGATAAGTCTAAACTAAACTACATATCGTCATTTGCAGGTTTTTTCCCTGTAGAGAATCCTGAATACTCGTGTATAGTGGTAATTGACGAGCCCGATAAAAGTGTAGGTATTTATGGGGCTGATGTGGCAGGGCCTGTATTTAAGAGTATTGCCCATAAAATCTATACCAACTCTTTACTAATGGCATCGGTGAGTGATGTAGATAAAGTATCAAATACAACTCAGCAAAACTATAATGATTACTATATAAAAGCAGATAAATACAAAACTATTATGCCCGACCTTAAAGGTATGAGTGCTATGGATGCAGTCTCTCTACTTGAAAATATGGGATTACGGGTAAAAATTGCTGGTAATGGAAAAGTAACAGAGCAATCTATAGAAAAAAATACTAAAGTAGCAAGAAATAGTCTTGTATATTTGCAATTAGAATAACTTTTGACAATGATTTTAGAGCAATTACTAAAAGGAATAGCTATAAAAGCTACTCTTTATGTAGAGGGGTTTGAAGATAAAGAGATTACATCTATTTGCTTCGACTCACGCGAAGTGAAACCAGGTTGTATGTTTGTAGCTATAGTAGGTACAAACTCCAACGGACATATTTATATAGACGAAGCAAGCCGAAAGGGAGCGGTAGCTATAGTTTGTGAGAAGTTGCCGCAACTTCTATTTCCTGATATTAGCTATATAGTTGTGCCTAACAGCCATAAGGCTTTGGCTTTATTAGCTTCAAATTACTACGAAAACCCGTCTAAAGAGCTAACTTTAGTGGGGGTTACGGGCACTAATGGAAAGACTACTATAGCTACGCTTTTATATCAGCTTTTTAAGAAAAGAGGTGAAAAGGCTGGATTGCTATCTACAGTAGCTGTATATGTAGATGAGGAACGTTATGAAGCTACACACACCACCCCCGACCCACTACAGCTGAATCGTTATCTAAGGGCAATGGTAGCTCAAGGAGTGCAATATTGCTTTATGGAAGTAAGTTCGCACGGTATAGACCAAGGACGTACTGAAGGACTGCTATTTGCTGGGGGGGTATTTACAAATTTAACTCGCGACCATTTGGATTATCACGAAACCTTTGCAGCTTATAGAGATGTAAAAAAACTCTTTTTTGATAATTTACCTGCTACTGCTTTTGCTCTTGTAAATAATGATGACAAAAATGGTGCTTATATGTTGCAAAACACTAAGGCTCACAAATATAATTATGCCTTAAAAACAACTGCAGACTTTAAAGCGTATATTATTGAAAACAGATTTGACGGACTATTATTACGTATCAATCAGCAGGAGGTATGGACAAAACTTATAGGAGAATTTAATGCATATAACTTGTTGGCTGTATTTGGGGTAGCTACACTTTTGGGTGTAGATAAAATAGAAGCTCTTACATTACTTAGCAGTATAAGCCCCGTTGCAGGGCGTTTTCAGTATGCCGTTTCGGCTACAGGGGTAGTTACTATTGTAGATTACGCCCACACCCCTGATGCTCTTGAAAATGTGCTAAAAACAATAAATGATATACGCACTCACAACGAGACACTTACTACTGTAGTGGGCTGCGGTGGCAATAGAGACAAAGGAAAACGTCCTATAATGGCAGATATAGCCACTACACTAAGTGATAATGTAGTACTTACCTCGGACAACCCACGTAATGAAGAACCAGAGGCTATACTTGCTGAAATGGAACAGGGAGTACAAGCACAGCATTTTCATAAATTACAAACCATAACCGATAGACGGCAAGCTATACAAGCCGTATGCAAAAGTGCAAAAAAAGGCGATATTATACTTATTGCAGGCAAAGGGCACGAGACTTACCAAGAGATAAAAGGCATAAAACACGACTTTGACGACTTTAAAATAGTGCAAGAATATTTGGCTCTATATAAGAAATAGGATTATAAATAGCACTGATAATAAGATTATTACAAAAAAAAGAGAATGAATTGTAAAAAAAACTTGTTTTTTATTTGCTTATTAATAATAGCTTTTATACCTTTGCAGGTGCGTATTATATAAAAACGAAAGACTATGGCTGGACAAAACATCAATAAACCTACCCCTATTAACCAAGAAGTAGTATGGGATAAAACCAAAACCATTATTAGTACAACTGATAAGTTTGGAAATATTACTGATGTAAACCAAACTTTTGTAGACGTATGTGGATATACTGCTAACGAGCTTATAGGTAAACCACATAATATTATACGCCACCCCGATATGCCCAAGATTATATTCAAGATTACTTGGGATAATATCTTAGCAGGACGTAACTTTCACGCTATCATAAAGAATCTTTCAAAATCGGGGAAGTACTATTGGGTAATTACAGATTTTGAAGTAGGTCGTAATATTATGAATGAGGTAGTGAGTATCACTGCCCGTAGGCGTGCTATTCCAGACTATGTGGTTACTGACTATATAGAGCCTTTGTACCAAACTCTATTGAAACTTGAAAAGATAGGTGATATGCCACTTAGTAATCGCTATTTCAAAGGTTTCTTAGAGAAACAAGGTAAGTCATACATAGAGTATATAATGAGTATCCTTGAAGGTACAAGTGCTGCTAATCCTTCGGATATGCAATTTGACCCTATAGGAGGTACCAACACTACTGATGAGATTTCAGACGATATATTTAGTGAAGAACACCCATCGGAGAATACAAACATTACACAACGCAAGAGTTTCTTTGCTAAATTGTTCTCTACAAATTAGTGGTAATAATTGATGAGAGAAAATAAGTATAAAAGACAATAAACAACAATAGAAAGACCTTAAGTTTGAGTATTATTAAATACAAAAAAACTACCAAGTTTGTGAAACTTGGTAGTTTTTTTATTGTAATTAAAGGGAGATTTAAGCTTCTTTTATTTCTTTTTTATCGCTTTTATCGGTGTTTTTGAGTTTAGCAGATAGTTCCATAGAGATAGCTGTGCGCTCAAATTTTATTTTTCCTGAAAGGGTTTCGAGTACACAAGTATCATCGGTGAGCTCTACAATGCGCCCGTGCATACCGCTTTTGGTGATTACTTTATCGCCTTTCTTCATTTCTTTGATAAAGTTTTTTTCTTGTTTTTGTCGCCTCATTTGGGGGCGAATCATCATAAAATAAAGCACCGCAAATACCAATATATAAGGTGCTAATTGATTTAATGTTTGCATTCGTTATTAATTTAAATTATTTGTATTTATCATTTGTTATAGGAGTCCTCGTCCTATTTTTTTTATTTCGTCACTTTCGGAGAGCTGTTTATGAACAGTAGTTAGTATACCATTGATAAAGAAGTTACTTTTGGAGGTGGAATAGTCTTTGGCAAGCTCTAAATATTCATTAATGGTTACTTTGACTGGAATACTTGGAAAATAAAGGAACTCGCTGACTGCCATTTTGATAAGAATAAGGTCGAGGATGGCTACGCGCTCTTTATCCCAATTGGTTAATTTGCTTTCTACTAATTTTTTTAGTTTATCATCATTGAGTACTGTTTTTTTAAGCAAATCGGTGAGGTATTTTTTTTCTTCATCACTATTATATAGTGAAGGGGTGAAATACTTTTGTGGGGGATTAGGGCGTAAATTGGTGAGTAACTTTACAATATAACTATTTACTACAGGATAATCATCTGTCCAAGTGATGCTGTAGTCATCAATAAAGTCGTAAAGCTCGTCATTGGGGGCTATAATTTCTTCAAATATAGCGATGACGAAGTCTTTATCGGTATTAAAGTCGTTTTTTTGGGTACTGTATTGCTCATAGATGCTACTAGAGCATATGTCTTTATAGAGGTTTTTGACATATTCGTAATGTACATCAAAAAGATTTATATGGGCATTTTCAATAGCGTCTTGTAGTGCGTTATTTTGGGAGATAGCACATAGAAGTTGGTTATTAACAATGGCTAAATGGGTGTTGTTATTGGTGGTTAGGTATTTTTTTTGAGCTATATTATGTTGATGGGTAGCGTATTTATGGATTTCGGTAAGTAATGAAAATTGTAGTAGATACAAATCGTACAAATTGGCTGCACTTTCTTCTAAGAATTTCAATTCTTTATCTAAATCTTGACTTTGGCTTTGTTGCAAAGCATATACCGACTGCATTACTTTAGCCCTAATATGTCGTCTTGTAATCATAATTTGTGAGAACTTCTTTAAGCTTGTTTTTGAGGTTGCAAAGGTACGAAAAAACGTGTAATTAGCAAGTAAAAAAGGATTATTTTTAGGGTAAATGTTAATATTTTGCTAATTTTGATGTTTTTTAGGCTTAATTTTTTGGTATGATAAAATATATTCTTACTTTTGTGCGAATTAACTTCATTTAAAAAGTTATCATATGAATAAAACAGAATTAATTGATGCTATTGCAGTAGCATCAGGTGTATCAAAAGCTGATACAAAGAAGGCTGTGGAAGCGTTTTTCTCGACAGTAGAAGATGCTCTTAAAAAAGGTGACAAGGTGTCTATCGTAGGATTTGGTTCTTGGCAGGTAGCTGACAAAGAAGCAAGAGAGGCTAGAAACCCTCGCACTGGCGAAGTTATCAAAGTACCTGCTAAAAAGGTTGTAAAATTTAAGGCAGGAGCTGAATTAGCCGATGCTGTAAACAACTAATTGCTCACTACAAAAGTCCCTTTGCCTTTAGGAGAAAGGGACTTTTTTATTTTTGAATTATGTCACATACTCAGCTGCGCCAGCTCGCTGACTTTCCTTCGCTTATCCTTCGCTCAACCTTCGCTCAAGGTTCGCTCAAGGTTCGGTGGAACTAATGGACTAATGAAAGTAATGAAAGTGATGTGATGATGAAATATGAATCAAAAATAAACAACAACTAAAAACTAATAGTAAGATGAAAATGAAAAAAATAGTGGTGCTTACGGGTGCTGGAGTGAGTGCAGAAAGTGGAGTGAATACTTTTCGGGATGCAGGAGGCTTATGGGAGGGCTACCGTGTGGAAGATGTAGCTACACCGCAGGGATTTGAAAATAATCCTGAATTGGTATTAAATTTTTACAATGAGCGCAGGCAGCAACTATCTACTGTAAAGCCTAATAAGGCGCATCTTTTGATTGCTGAACTACAAAAGGACTACGAGGTGGTGGTGATTACTCAAAATGTAGATGACCTTCACGAACGTGCGGAAAGTAAGCATATTATTCACCTACACGGTGAACTGCTAAAGATGCGTGAGGTGGATAACGATATGGTTACTTACCCTTGTAATCACGATATAAAAGTGGGTGATTTGGGGGTAAATGGAAAACAATTACGTCCGCATATTGTATGGTTTGGCGAAGATGTACCTATGATTATCAGGGCGGTAGAAGAGGTAGAAACTGCTGATATTGTATTGGTAATAGGTACTTCGCTACAGGTATATCCGGCAGCAGGACTAATGCATTACGCTCCTGAAGGTACACCTATTTATTATATAGACCCTCACCCAAGTATTGGCAGCAGTGGTAATATTACGGTTATTGCCGAAAAAGCGAGTGTAGGGGTAGAAAAAGTGATTGATTTAATTAAAGAAAGATATAAAAATGAGTAATTTTCCTAAATTTTTATTGGCAGACAACACTGATTTTCCTGATGATATCTTTGTTGTGCATTTGGAGTTTCCGCGTTTTGTACTAAATGTAGATACCAATGAGGTGGAATGGCTTGAGGAGTTTGAAGAAGAGGACACAAAGGAACTTGAAACTGAAAGTGAGCACCTGATAGAAGAGGCTTTGGCTTTTTACGAACGTGAGATTATACGTATTGAAAGAGACGAATATTAGTGATGAAACAGTTAAAAAAACTTATTAGGGATAAAAAATCTTTGCTATGTGTGGGTTTGGATACTGATATGACAAAAATACCTGCACATTTGCTAAAAGAGAAAGATCCTATATTTGCTTTTAACAAGGCTATTATAGAGGCTACGCATCGTTTTGCGGTGGCTTATAAGCCTAATACGGCTTTTTATGAGGCGTATGGAGAGAGAGGGTGGTCATCTCTAAAAAAGACTATTGCTTACCTGAATGAGTATTATCCTGATATTTTTACGATTGCAGATGCAAAGCGTGGAGATATTGGAAATACTTCGAGCCGATATGCGAAGGCTTTTTTTGAGGATTTGAACTTTGACAGTGTAACGGTAGCACCGTATATGGGAAAGGATTCGGTAGAGCCTTTTTTAGCTTTTAAAGATAAATATACGATACTATTAGCTCTTACATCAAATGAAGGTGCTTATGATTTCCAGACGCAGCTTGTAGATGGAGAACCTCTTTACAAGAAAATTTTAAGGACGTCATTGGGATGGAAGAACAGTGAGCAACTGATGTATGTGGTGGGTGCTACAAAGGCTGAATATTTGAAAGAAATACGCCAGATAGTGCCTCATCATTTTTTACTTGTACCTGGTGTGGGTGCGCAAGGAGGTAGTTTGGAAGAGGTGTGTTGTTATGGGATGAATGAGGACTACGGCTTGCTAATTAACTCATCGAGAGGGATTATTTATGCTTCGGAAAAAGAGGATTTTGCTGAAGTGGCTGCCCAAAAGGCTGCCGAATTGCAGCAAGAAATGGCTAAATTTATCAAATAACGAATAACAATCTTTTTATGATTACATTTTTAACAAAAGAAAACATTACTCCGCAAATAGAACAAGATGCTCATAATTTATTTGCACAACTGAGCCGACGCTACCAGCGTAGCCTTAGTGAACTATTTGAAGATGAGGAAAAAGCTCCTTACATAGTGGGATATGTGGAGGATGGGCGACTAAAGGCGATGGCTTCGATGGCTATTTACCAAGTAATTTCGGGCTACAAGGGCTGGATAGAAGATGTGGTGGTAGATGCTTCGCAACGTGGAAAAAAATTAGGTACGCAGCTAATTCAGCAACTCATCAAAAAAGGAGAATCTTTGGGTTTAGGGGAAATATTGTTATTTTCTTCACCTGATAATGTAGCTGCTATTAAGCTATATGAAAATGAGGGGTTTAAGCATAAAGGAGTGGAGGTATTGGTGAAAGCTTTAAAAGAAATCTACCCTCCTGAAAGCTAATGATTGGATTTTGTTTTGTAATTTTGCAGCCTTATAGATAATAGATAAACGATGGAATTGATAAGAGAGCAACTTGTGCTTCCGAACAATGGCAAGAAATTGTTATTGCACTCTTGTTGTGCGCCTTGTTCGGGGGAGGTGATAGAGGCTATTCAGGCTTCAGGAATAGATTTTACTATTTATTTTTATAATCCTAATATTCACCCTTTAAAAGAATATGAATTACGCAAGAATGAGAATATTCGTTTTGCTGAAAAGTGTGGGATTCCTATTGTAGATGCTGATTACGACAGCGATAATTGGTATGAACGGGCTAAGGGTATGGAGATGGAGCCTGAACGAGGTATTCGCTGTACGATGTGTTTTGATATGCGTTTTGAACGTACGGCTCTTTATGCACACGAAAATGGATTTGATACCATTAGCAGTTCGCTGGGTATTTCGCGCTGGAAGAACTTTGACCAGATAAATGATAGTGGCTTGCGAGCTGCTGCTAAATATGAAGGACTTACTTATTGGACGCATAACTGGCGCAAGAAAGGAGGTTCGGCACGGATGCTGGAAATAAGTAAGCGAGAGCACTTTTATATGCAGGAATATTGTGGCTGTGCTTATTCGTTGCGTGACACTAACAAATGGCGTTTGGAACACGGAAAAGAGCGTATAAAAATAGGTGAAAAATACTACGGAATAAACTAAAACCCATAATAATATTGATTTCAGCACAAGAATTTTCGGAAGGAAGAATTATTTTGATAGATAAGCCCTTACATTGGTCGTCATTTCAAGCGGTAAATAAGATAAAATGGGCTATCATTAAGCATTATAAACTTAAAAAAATAAAAATAGGGCACGCTGGGACTTTAGACCCGCTTGCTTCGGGGTTGCTTGTGCTATGCACAGGTAAATATACCAAGAAAATTACTGAAATACAGGACGCTACTAAAACCTATACAGGGACTATTACTTTGGGGGCTACTACTCCCTCATATGATATGGAAACTGAAGTGGATACCCACTACCCTACTGCTCATATTACTCCCGAAATGATAGAGGAGGTGCGGCAACAATTTACGGGGGAACTACTGCAGACTCCTCCTGTATTTTCGGCTATCAAAAAAGAGGGAAAGCGCTTGTACGAGTTTGCTCGTGAAGGTGAGGTGGTGGAAGTACCGCAACGGACTATTTATATTCACAACTTTGAGATTGATGCTACTAACTTTCCTGAGCTTCACTTTGAGGTAACTTGTAGCAAAGGGACTTATATTCGTTCGCTAGCGAATGACTTTGGCAAAGCTTTAGGTACGGGAGGTTACCTATCGGCATTGAGACGTACAAGGATAGGAGACTACAAGGTGGAGGATGCATTATCACCAGATGCGTTTGTAGAGGCTTATATTCCTGATTTGAGGCAGGGTAATGTTAAGCCTTTGGAGGCTAAGGAGGTGCCCCCCCCGTTTAAAAAGAAGAAAAAAAACAATTGGTTGGAGCGTGAATGGCAGCAATTTACGGGTATGTTTTCACGAGGTGACAAGGCAATAATGCTTACTTTATTGATACTTTTTGGGACAGTTATTACCCTGATGGCTACGCAGTTGCAACATAAACCTAAAGAAATTTTGATAGAGATGGTGCAATTACCTGATGATGTACCCTTACCTCCTACTCCTATTGATGAGCTTCCTACCTCGCCTACTCCTAATACTTTATCTTCAAACAATCTAACTACTAACGTTTACAACCAAGCAAATCCTCAGCTACAACATTCTACTGATGAAATAAAGACTTTAGATGAGTTGCTAAACGAGCGTATGGCTACTGAAATGGCTACTGCCAAAGATGAGTTGCTAAGTAGCGACCGCACTACTACGGACTTTGTGGTGAATGAAAAAACTACTGCTGATATAAAGGTGCGTGAAACTGACAAAGTGAATAAAAATACGCTTGTAAAATACAATTTGCAAGGCAGAACGGGGGTTATTCCTAATCCTGTATTTACTTGTGAGGCTGAAGGGCAGGTGGTGGTTATCATTACAGTAAATGATAATGGTAGGGTTACAAAAACGAGTATAGACCGACAGCAATCTACGACTGATAACGATTGCTTAATAGATAACTCTCTACATTATGCCCAACAGGCTAAATTTAATGTTGATATTCAGAAAAAGGAACAAATTGGTTCTATAACTTATATTTTCCAACGTAAAAGATAAAAACTATGACACTTTCTAGACTTACTTACTTATTTATTCTTTCATTTGTTGTAATTGCTTGCAAAAATGCTTCGGATGTAAAGACTGAAGATGCTTTTACCATAGAATTGTCTCCTAAAAAGAGGGCGTACCAAATGGGAGATACGCTTGAAATAAAACTTACTCACCCACGTTTTGATAGTAAAATAATACAGGCTACTTACAAAATTCATCAACATTCGCTAACGCTTACTGATAATAAGGTGATTTTGGGCGACTTACTCTTAGGAAAACAACCTTTGGTAGTGAGTGTGCATACTGAGGACGGTAAAGAATATAGGGTAGAAAAGGAGGTTTTACTGCTGTCTGCCACAAGCCCCAAGCTTTACCACTACAATATCTTAAACGTATATGACCACGACCCGATGGCTTATACTCAAGGATTGGAATTTGTGGGGGATACTTTGATAGAAAGTACGGGGCAATACAAAGAATCATCTATACGAAAATGGAATCCTTTTACAGGAGAAATTTACAAGAATATTCCTTTAGAACCTACTTATTTTGGAGAAGGGGCTACAGTGTTTAGGGGTAAGGTGCTACAACTTACGTGGCGTGAGAATATTGGACTCATATATGACTTACAATTGAACCTACAACGTACTTTTAAATACAACAATAGTAAAGAGGGTTGGGGATTGTGCCACAATGGTGGGGATAAACTATACAAGAGTGATGGTACCGAAAAAATATGGTTATTACACCCAGAAACTTTTGAAGAAAAGGATTTTATACAGCTTTGTACTGATAAATCGCTTTTTACTAATGCTAATGAATTGGAATTTGCTAATGGAAAGATTTATGCCAATACTTTCTTGAAAGATGGGATTATGATTATCAATCCTGAAAATGGTGCTATAGAGGGAGTAGTGGATGTTCGTGGACTGAAGGAAAAAGTAGCTCAAAGTGCAAACCTTGATGTGCTAAACGGCATTGCCTACCACCCTACTCGTAATACGTTCTTCATTACAGGAAAAAACTGGAATAAGATTTTTGAGGTGGTGTTTGTAGCTAATGAGTAGAAAGTGATAGGTGATAAAGCGACAAAAATGGTACAAACCACCCCAGTATTCCCTATAATTGGCTACAATAAAGGCGACTATGTAAAACTTTTAGCAGTTATATTTTTAGAAACTGTTTAAAAAAGTGAAAATAAGAAAAATGTTTTCTAAATAAGTTTTAACATAGAATATTTGGAAATAGAATAAAAAGTAATTATTTTTGCCTCATAAAAAATAAATAAATATAGTGATAGCAAATATAAAAAACTACCTACAAGAACTTACTCTTGAAATTAGAAATAAACTTTCTCAGGATGATACTATTAAAAATAAAATAGAACACTTTTCTATTTTTGAACTTATTAACTTTTTTTTAATTCATAAATATCTCTTAGATGATAAAGTTAGAAGAGATTTCTTTGTTCATATCCCAATAAAGGATAATGAGAGTAATTTTCTTAGCGTTATTCTAAATGCTATACTTCTAACTAAACTGTATCAGAATTATTTTACATATAAGGATGAAAAACCATTTCTTCAAAAAGAAGATGTTGTATATTGGAAAAAAAATATTTACAAAGTGGTTGGATTAGGCAAGGAAATGGTAAAATTAAAAACTAAATTTCCTAAAAAAAATGAGAAAGATTCTGATGAAATAACAGTAGGGAAGGGTGTTTTTACAAAAATAAATCCCAATCTATCAAATGGGAGGAATACTTCTAAAAATATTGAGGAGTATAGAGATTTTTTAGAGCAAAATTTTGGAAAAGATTTCCCCTTTCTAACAGATTTTAGGTGTAGAACTTTAGTTATTGCAGAGAAAGATATTTTTAAAGAGACAAAAAGCCTTCCTATACGTTATACTAGCAAAAAAGGGAGAGAAGATAATAGTCTGCCTTTTTTTAGTTATTTAGTAGAGTGTTGTAATGATTTTGAATCAGCGCAAGAGTTTTTGTTGAACAATAATGAATATTTTGATGAAGTTATTGTTATAGGTTCGTCAAAATATAAGGAGGATATTTTTAGGAGTGTAAGGCAAGAAAAAAATAATAATAGATACAAAAATATTATTATAATAGGAGAAGAAAAGCCCAATGATGATTTTATAGAATGGAGATGGTCTAATGACGAAATGAAAATAGCTACTAATAAGGGAATTATAAAAGTTCCTCAAAAAGAAGTTATTTTAGATAAAGATTTATATGATATTTTACTTTCTCTAAAACAAGAGATAGAGGTGGTAAGAAATGAAATAGATGTTGATTTATCTTATTTGGTGAGATACTTTAACTTTTTTATCAAAATGCTCTTTGTTAACTCTCCTTTATCAATGAGTATTTTCAAAAATCACATTGATAAGTTGCAAAGCTATCTTAATGGAGAAGTATTTCAAGAGAAAATAGAAAATACTTTTTACGAAAAAGATATTTATAAGAAGGATTTAATAAGGGGATATACTAATAGAATTCTTAATAAATATAACCACATAACTGAGTTGTTAGGAAATAGGAATAAAAAATGGGAGACTATCAAACAATTAGCAGAAAACTATGAAAAAATATATCTTATTGTAGATAAAAAACATTATGATGCTATCGAAAAACAGTTGAAAAATGAAAAATTAGATAGAGTTTGTTTAATAAGTACTAAAAAAATAGATAAATCAAAGTATGATTTAGATAGTTTTTTAGAAAAAGCTGAAAATAATGAAAAAGCATTAGTTATAGTTCCTTTTCTTAATAATACTGATTTGTATTCTAAGTTAAGACTTGTTAAAGGTGATTGTAAAGTGTTATGTTATAAAGATATTGATGAAATTATCTTTGATAATATTCAAGATAATTTTCAAGATAAGGAGAAAAATGCTCTTACACATAATGATAGAGCTATTTTTATAGATACTAAATTTGAATACGACAAAAAGATAACTCCTAAAGAACTTAGTAACTTTTTTACTTTTAAGGAGCCAAAAAATGATGATGAATATGATGAGATTAGAACAAATTTAAGAGATAAATTAACTTATGAAATCACTTTTATTGATGGAAGTAAAGATAAGTTTGTTTCGTCAAAAGCTATTTTTTTAGTAGAAGAGAATGAGCAAATTAAAACAACAATAGGAGAAATATATGAAGGAGCTACTATCCGATTTTATCAAAATAATACTCCAGAGGAGTTTCAAAAAGTTTTGGAGATTTTGGATACTGAAGGTAAGCTAGAAACTTATGATAAGTATGCTGAAAGTTGGAAAACAACTTTATATAAGTTATCAAAAGTTTATAAAGAAGAAGAGTTATATGATAAGTTGTTTAATGGCACAGCTCCTATAAAGTTTACTACCTTTAAAAATTATTTTCATAAAGATGCTGTTACAAGATTTCCTAAAAGAAAGACATTGAGAGCTATTAAAAACTTCTGCTCAAGTAATGGTTATGAAAAAGAACTTATAGTGATAGATTATGAAAATTTTAAAATAATAGCTAAAAATGATCGTATTATAAGACAACAGGCGGGGAAAATATTAGGAGATGATTTATTAGAATATATAGCTTCTGGTGAAGAAAAGGATAGTGATTTCTTAAAAAAAATTCCCAAGAATATTCTAAGTAGAATATTAAAAACAATACAAGAGAAAAGAATAAACAAAAAGCAATTGATAAGTAGTGATGATGAATAATTATAATGAAGAGCCGAGATTAATATTCAAAGATATTATACACAAAAACCTTATAGGGCCTGGCTCAGATGTATTTGTGTCTGATACTGAAAAAGAAATTATTTCAGATCATCCTTTGTCTAGATATTATTCAGGAATTTTATTTCCTGAAAGGGATAATTCTAATTCAGTAGGAGAGGAATTAGATATTAATTTGAATATAGAATATGAAGATGATTTTTCTGAAGAATCATTGCAAGAAGATAATTTTTTTGATGAGGAGCAGGATGAAATAGACAAAGAAAAGGATAATAATAAATCAATAGAATACACAGCTGCTAATCAGTATTTTCCTACTAATTTTGGATTGACATTTTGCGTTCCTAAAGATACAGAGAAGGTAAAAGTATGTTTTAGTTATGCAAGATATGAACAACTTGATAGAAAAGAAGCTGTAGTTGAAGTCGAAAAAGAAAAGTTTATTAATTTTAGAGAACATCCATACAATCCTATCAAAGAATATTTAAGATATGAGAATGGGGTAATGTTTTTTGATGAAGAAACTTACAAAAAGGGAGATTTATCTGTAAGAAATTTAAGGTCTAAATTTTCTAATGAAAATCAAACAGAGCTTAAGGACAGTGAGGTCTATAAAAAAGTTGAATTATTATTAGGAAGGCTTTGGAAAAGAACTCCTATAAAGTTTATAAAAGAAGTAGACTTAACAGAAATTAATATAGACGAATCAAAAGAATTTTATTTAGATGAAAATAAAAAAGATGAAAAGTTTACAATTTGCTATTTTAGGAAAATACTTGAGACAAATGATAGAAAATATGTAAAGATACTTTTGGCTAATAGAAATAACCATCCTAAAAAGAAATTTTCATTTAGTAATGAAGGTCTTAATCACAAAGCTTTATTTCAAGCAGAAATTAAAGTGTTAGGAGCTACTTTTTTACCTTATAAACAACTTGCTGATATTAATCCTTTTGATGAAGAACTAAATACTATTAACTTTCTGTACCGCCATGAATTTTCTTTTGCAATAGGTCATGGGTGTGCAGTTCGGTGGAATGATAATCAGCAACCAACAGAACTAAAGACTACTTTTCTGCCAGAAGTAGATGTTAAAAATTATAGCAATGCTTTAAGAGATTCATTTCCTAGTGATTTAGAAGATATTACAGAAATAAAAAAACTCTCTATTTGGACTGATTGGAAAAAAGAGGATGTCATTGAAAAACTGAAATTATTTGCAAAAGAATATGCTAAATGGATAGATGTACAAAAAAACACTCAATTAAAAGATGAAAAATATAGACAAATATTAGATAATATCTTAGAAAAACAAAAACTCACTTATGAAAGGCTTGTTAAAAACATCAACTTTTTAGATGAAAATACTATAGCTTATAAAGCTTTCTTAATCGCTAATACAGCTATGTATATACAGATGTTGGTTTCTAATAAAAACTTTTTTGGGACTAAAGGGGTTGAACTAAGGGAAATCAAAGATAGTTTTGAGTATAATAGTCTTGAGTTTTTTAAGAACAATGGCTTTAATCCTAAATATCGACCTTTTCAGTTAGCTTTCTTTTTATTGAATATTGAAGGAATTGTTAATGAAAAATCAGATGATAGGAAAGATATAGTTGATTTATTATGGTTTCCTACAGGAGGAGGTAAAACCGAAGCATACTTAGCAATTACAGCTTTTACAATAGTATGCCGCCGTTTATTACATAAAGGGAATGCTGATGGAGTGTCTGTTATAATGCGATATACCTTGCGTTTGCTTACCGCTCAACAGTTTGAAAGGGCTACAAAATTAATTTTAGCTTTAGATTTTCTTTCAAAGAAAATAGCTAATAATAATGATTTCTTTTTTGGTAAGGAGAAAGTATCTATAGGAATGTGGGTAGGGGGAAGTACAACTCCTAATACGTATAAAGAAGCTTGTGACATAGTGAATAAAATAGATAAAGAAATTGAAAACTTAAATAAAGATAAAAGTGGTAATTTTCAAAAAATGAATACATTTCCAATTACCAATTGTCCTTGGTGCGGTTGTAATTTAGTTACTAAAAACGAATTTCAAAAATATGTACAAGGCTATGAAGCTAATAATAAATCATTTAAAACAAACTGTCAAAATCCAAAATGTGCGTTTCATAAAGAGTTACCAGTGCTCTTTGTAGATGAGACTATATACGAAACGCCACCTACTTTACTTTTTGCTACAGTTGATAAATTTGCTATGCTACCTCATCGTGAAGAGGGGCATAAATTGTTTAACTCTTTAGATAATATAAAATTACCTCCTGATTTAATTATTCAAGATGAATTACATTTGCTTAATGGGCCTTTAGGTTCTATTACAGGGTTGTTTGAAACTATTGTTGAAATGCTTTGTACACGAGGAGATAAGAAGCCCAAAATTATAGCCTCAACAGCTACTACTCGCAATACAGAACAACAAGTAGCGATGCTCTATGGGAATAGAAAATTGAATGTTTTCCCACCACAAGGGGTAACTTATGATGATAATTTCTTTTCTTATGTATCAAAAGATAGTAAGAGAAAGCATATAGGCTTTATGCCTACGGGTAAAACAGTGTTGCAAACGCAAATACGTATTTTATCAAATCTTTTGTTGGCAAGGATAAAATTACTGAAGTATTATATAGAAAAGGATCCTGAATTAGCAGAAGGAAAAATAAATGATTTTTGGACAATAGTTTCCTATTACAACAGTTTACGTGATGTAGGAAAAATTTATAACAAAATATCTGCTGAAGTTATATCATCTTTGAGGACCTTGCACAACCGATACTTTATAGATGGAAGCAAACGTTATAATTTTAACTTTATTGGTTTTCCAAGTAGGGTAAAGGAACTAACGAGTAGGGTAGAGAGCAATTTAATAAAAAAAACTCTTACAGAATTGGAAACAAAGTTTAGTTTAATTACTAATGACAAGCAAGAAAAATATGTACATAATACAGTAGATTTGGTATTAGCTTCCAATATGTTTTCAGTAGGTATTGATATTGATAGATTGAATGTAATGTTAATGAACGGACAACCTAAAAACATAGCTGAGTATATTCAGGCATCAAGCCGTGTAGGTAGAAAAGAAAAAGGCTTAGTAATCAATTTGTTGGATGCAAATCGTTCAAGAGATAAATCATACTATGAAAATTTTGTTTCTTTCAATAATGCATATTACAAATTTGTTGAACCTTTAAGTGTCACACCTTTTACATCTATAACTTTAGATAAGGTTTTAGTAAGTTTGTTAGTTTGCTATATTCGACACAAAAAAGGATTGAATATTAACAGTAGAGCAAAAGATTATAAAGGAGATTATAAAGAACTAAAGGTTTTTATCTCCAATCGTATAAAAGAAAAAACACAGTTACAATATGCTTTAAACAGATTGAAAAAATTATCAGACAGCTGGGAAAAAAAAGAAGGAGAAATTACTTATAAACAACTCATTAAAGAAATTACCGATTTAGATGATTGGAGTTTAATGAAATCAATGAGAGAGGTAGATACTAATAGTATAATCAAAATAGCGATACCAAAATAATGAGACAATACGAACAAATACAAACAAGAAAAATTATTAGTGCCTATGGGGGGGTAGGTTCTATCATTGAAACACGTGATGGAGCTATTCTTATTGAAGACTTTAATAAATGGCCATACTTTCAGAATGAGGAAGATTTTGAAGAATGTAACTATGCAGAAGATAAACGGTTTTTAAATCGTTTGAAGATCTATTTTAAAGATTTGGAAAAACTAATAAAAGTTCCTATAAATGAATTTCAAAAAGGGAAACCCAAAGATAAATTAGCTCTCATATCTGCTAAATATTTTCCTGAATGGTTTTATTGTCATAATTGTCATCGTTTTGATAAACTAGAAAATTGGAAAAAACACTGGAATAACAATGTAGATAAAGATGATAAAGAAAATTTTTATCCACCAAAATGCTATCATTGTTATGTAAGAAATAGAAAAGGGAAAAAAAAGTTTTTTGAGCTAGAACAAGTGCGATTTATACTTATCAGTTCTAATGGAGAAGTAGCTGATATTCCTTGGGATAAATGGGCTTGGTACAAAATTCAAAATAAATTAAAAGGGAAAGAAAAAATAGATGAAGAAGAAGAGATTACTTTGGCAAATATAAATTTGGAGGGCAAAGAACTATCTTTTGAGTATAGGACTTCTGATAAGTTAGATGATCTAAAGGGAATAGGAATTAAAGTAAAAGAAAATGGTAAAGAAATTGGTTATGCTACACTTTCTGGTTTATTTAACTTACAAGTTAAATCGCAAGATATATTTCCTGATAGGAAAAATACAGAAGCTGAATTTAAAGTAGTTATTCGTTCGAGTAATAGTGTTTACTATCCTAATATCTTACATAGTATTTTCATTCCTTTTTCTAATGTTTTACCTAAAAAATATATTGGGGAAATTAAGAAGTTCTCAGATAAAGGGAAAGATGCGAGAGAAATTGTTGAATTTCTAAATATATCTCATGATACAGAAATAGATGAGAAAATCGTACAAAAATTAATAGATAATAATTTTTCTTTAGAAGAGTTTGAACAATCTAAATCAGAAAATGAATATAGATATGATGAGTATAAATTCATTACTGAGAAAGATAATGAAGATATTGAAGGTAAATTGATATTCTCAAAAGTAAATAAAGATTACTATCAAGATATCTTGATAAAATCTGTCTATAAGATGAGTAAAATCAAGATTACTTCTGTACAAACTTCTTATACTCGTCAAGAACCTATTTCAATTGAATCTTATTTAGATGATAGTGAAGAAGAAACTAAAAAGAAAGTTCCTATCATTAAAAAATTTACTTCATGGAAGGGTAAAAATACTAAATATTTACCTGCTGTAGAAAGTTATGGAGAAGGAGTTTTCTTTGAATTTAATGATGATGTCCTTAATGAGTGGATAAGTAATAATCCAAAAATAGAAGAACGCATAGAAGAGATTGAAAGAAATCATAGAAATTTAGAAACAAATCTTAATAAGGATTTAATTATAACCCCTAAGTATGTCTTAATACATACATTTTCTCACTTGATAATAAAAGAGTTAGAGTATTTATGTGGTTACCCTTCTACTTCTATTCAAGAACGTATTTACATAGATAATGAATTGAAGATGAATGGAGTTCTTATTTATACTGTTGCAGGTACAGAAGGAAGTTATGGTGGAATTACATCTATTTGTGATAATGAACAAATAGGTAAATTGATCGTATCTGCAATGATGAGAGCTACTGATTGTGCAACAGACCCTATTTGTTATCACAGTGATGGACAAGGGGTAGGAAAATTGAATTTATCAGCTTGTTTTAGTTGTACATTACTACCTGAAACTTCTTGTGAGATGTTTAATTCATATCTTGACAGAAGAATTTTGATTGATAAAGAATATGGATACTTTAAAACCTGCATTAATCAAAAATTGTCATATCCTGAAATAGGTTTACACTAAAAA
>NZ_KB291249.1:1728-3930 GCF_000318275.2 Capnocytophaga sp. oral taxon 332 str. F0381 | reverse complement strand
TTAATTTTCAGAGTGCAAATATATGAAATTATTTAGGCACTTCAATTGATTTTATTTATAATATTGAACTCTAATAGAGTCTATATAACTATTAAGTTCATCACTATTATAGAAGTTTAAACATTGCATTTGAATTAAAAAAATGTCATTATTAGACTCTTCTTCTGGAGGTTTTGCCTGATATAATTTTTTATTCCAATTTTCTATCATATTATTTAATGATTTATTCCTTAGAAAAAGTTCATAATCAAGAATATTTGCCATAGAAGCATAAGCAATTGCACTATCATCACGAAAAATTTTATATTTATTAGGATGTGTTTTTAATATTTTTGTATTAACATTACCTACACATAAACAATAAGCTACATTTTTCAAATATAACAGATCTTGTTCAAGTAAGCTATCTTTTTTTGTAGAGATTACAGTATCTAATATTTGTTTTTTTGCTAAGTTATCCTCTTTAGAATCACTAAAATGTATATTTTCTTTTTTATAAGTATATAAAGAAAAAAACAAACATAATAAAATCATTTCTATCTTCATTTTTTTAAGTTTTTAATCTAGATCAGTCCAACCTATTGTTGTTTTACATCGGTAGCTTTGGCTTCCATATTTCCCATCAAAAACTATATCAATATGCCCTATAGCATCACTAAAATTACAATCTAACTGAATAAAAAGAGCTTCCTTTTCATCTTCTATATTAATATTTTTTAATTTCTTATCTTTAAAAATATTTTCTAAATAATTCTTTAGATATTTCACATTAATAAAATAATTTAAATCATTGTTGCCTTTATAAGTTTCACCTTTTCTATAAGGTATAAGATTTTTAGAATAATTGAGTGCCCAACTCATTCTAAGGGCACAAGTATTATCTAAACTATAATATATAGGGTTACTTATAGATTTTTTTTTACTTCATTATACCATTCTAATAAATATCCTCCGACTAATTGATATAATTCTGCTGTTTCTATTTCTTCCTTCTTAGGATACGCTTTCCCAAATCTGTTGTATTTTACTTTTCCATAGTTTTAATATTACTTGTCCACAGAAAACATTTTCTATACCACCATTAAAAAACCAATCGTTGTCATAAGCATAAAATTCAATTTTGTGTATAGAAGTATCCCATATAATAGAAAAAGTATTATCGGGGGTTTGTAGTAAGTGCCTTTCATTTATCTTATAACTTCTAATTCTTTTTTACCTTTTGGGCGATATAAATATATAGGGAAAATTCTTACTTTTTTTCTATTTTCCTCTTCATATCTTCCTACTAGTACAGGCTCTCCTTTACAACGAGGACATTTCATTGCTGTAAATAATAATGTGACTACTCTATCTTCACAATAATAAACCAACTCTTCATTATCAATTGAAGTCATATTAAAATTCTGTAGAGTTCCATCAAATGCAGCTGTATAAAATTTTGCAATATCCTTACTTTCTTTTTCTGTCATAAATAAAGCTTGAGCTACTTCTTTTTCTTTATATAAAATACTCTCTTCAAATTTATTTTCTTCTTTATTGATAATCATATTTCTAAGTTCATTAAACTTGTTTAGAACTTCTTTTTTTAGATTTAAGCTATCAGATAAATCAAATTTTTCTCCATCTTGCCATCCTTTTAATTGATATGGGACATTAGCCTGAAATGTTCCACAATATTCTACATAAGGTTTTCCCATATCTACAAATATATTTTTTCCTGTTTCTTTTTCTTTTTTTAGTGGAACTTCGAAATCTATCACAGGTGTAGAAATCTTTTCAATATCTCCATTATCTTTAAAACGAATAGCTTGTATTTTTAATTGGACTCTTGCCCCTCCTTCTATCATTTTTTGTGGAATTCCATTGATGTGTATAGGAAAAATTCTAATTTTCCAAGATTGTAAACCACTCTTTAAAATTTCTGTATTTATGGGGACACTTGCGCTTAAGGTACCATTTCCCAATCCATAATATCTCTCAATAGGGAAGCCATTAATTAGTATTTCAAAATTACAACCTCCTATAAAATACTCTGCTTGATAACTAATAGCTTGCTCATGATATTTAACTTCTTTATATAAATTTGCTATTTTTTCCATTTTCTTTTGAGCATTACTACAATTAAACAATAAAATAATTATAGTTAATAAATGTATTTTTTTCATAAGTTATAATTTAAATTCATACGAAAATCCTTCGTGA
>NZ_KB291249.1:380-1708 GCF_000318275.2 Capnocytophaga sp. oral taxon 332 str. F0381 | reverse complement strand
ACGACCCTGAGCTAAGACATTTGGTGGAGAAGGAGGGGGAATAAAGGCATGCACTTCTTGAGTATAGTTTTTGAAAATAAAAAATTATTCCTTTGTATAATCTACATAATAACCTTTATATTGCTCTTTCATAAGATTTACAAAATCATTAATAGTTATCTTATAATAGGCATCCATATCTTCCTCTTTTATAATATTACCATTTGTATCATATTCTTTCCAAACACCAGTGTCAATAGCATAAAAAAATATACGTTGAGCCATAAGTGATTTTGTTTCTTTATTATATGCAAAAACATATTTTATATGAGTATGAGAATCATATTCTGAAACTTGTATCCCATCAATATCCTCCAGTATTTCAACAGTTTTATCTCCTTTCTTTAACTTTTTATCTATCCTATTAGATCCATAATTTCCAATTATCTCATAATCCTTATAAAGCCCTTCACTAAAATAAAACATCTCTCTTCCTGTTTCAGGATGAGGAGCAATAATCTTAGTTTGGGCATAGCTAATAACCCCTAATAGTAAGAATACTATACATATCAGTTTCATAATTCTACTTAGGTCTATATATTTGTTCCTCATATTCATAAAAATCATCTCCTGAAAGACACTTATCAAATAACGTTTCTCCTGTATTTACATCAATTGTAATCCACCTACTCGTATAAGGACCATACGAATACGTTACTATATAAATAGGGCGTGTCTTCTCTGTGTATAGTACGCTCACAGGATCTTTTATCAGATCAATATCATAACGCTCTTTCATTATTTGCATAAGACAATCAATACTCATTTTATATTGCTTATCCATATCGTTTTCTTTTGTAACTTCCCCTTTATCATTATACTCTTTCCAAACTCCTATGGGAAGTGTTTGAAAATAAGATGTTACTTCCTCTAACAACTTTTCTTTATTATATACAAATGCATATTCCTTAGAAGTATGATAACTAACTTCTGTAATTTGAAGAGAATCGTCATATTCTGCTATTTTAACATATCCACTACTTCCCGCTAATGTTTTTATAAATAAAAGTTCACCTGTTTTTGCAGATCTTCTACTATATTGATACTTCAATTCCCAATCCTTATAAGGTTCTTCATTAAAATAAAACATCTCTCTTCCTGTTTCAGGATGAGGTACTATAATCTTAGTTTGGGCATTGCTAAAAGCTCCTAATAGTAAGAATGCTGTAAATAATAAGTGTTTCATCTTCTTTTTTCGTTTTCAATTTCAATTTTAATAGCAGGATTTACAATAGCCCATTGCCAACCCCTGCTGAATTAAGAGCGTGTCGCTCATTCCTTATCAATTA
>NZ_KB291249.1:0-360 GCF_000318275.2 Capnocytophaga sp. oral taxon 332 str. F0381 | reverse complement strand
TCAGCAACTTTGGGCAAAGATACAATAAATAATTAGATTATTCCCTTTTTAAGTGTAGGAAAAAGAAGATTTAGCTTTAATAAAAGAGAGCAACCAGATGTTTATTTTCTTGATATAACTTGCATTGGAATGCTTTTATTAGGGTTTATCTCCAAGTTCCTCAAAAAAGTTTAAACACGTTTATTATCTGTTAGATTTAGTTTGTATATAAAATCAAACTTAGCTTGCTCTCTTTTACCAAGAGTTTTAGGTGGCATCACTTTTAAGCATATCAAAGCCTGCCTCCCAAAATCCTGTACCAAAACCTTCATCAAACTTGCACTCTCCCCAAGCTGTGGTAGCCAGTAGGAAGAGTTGCTG
>NZ_KB291248.1:0-650 GCF_000318275.2 Capnocytophaga sp. oral taxon 332 str. F0381 | reverse complement strand
AATAACAAATTTTTTATTTATTCGCAATCTAAATATATTCCAATGTAGGGATTAGTGATCGTTTTTGCTTTTGCCGAAAAGCAGAAACATACAGTAGCTTTAAAGTGAAGTAATAAAAGTTAAGAATCCTAAAACTACCCCTACCAAATTGGGGATAATGAGAATATAATCTGGCTTAGGCTCTTTTGTCCAGCCATACACCACCCAGATAAGACAAGACCCAGCTGCAAACAAAGGTTGCCAAGGTTGTGCTTTGTGCCCCTCTAAGTTGGCCATAATTTGAGGAATATAGGCTACAAATACCGCCACTCCTATAAAGGCTCCTATGGAACCTATAAGCAAATTAATTTTTTGCTTGATATTTCTTTTTTCGTTCATAATAATATGGTTTTCTGCAAAGATAGTAATAATTTGCGATTTTACAAAGAAACTTCAAAAATAATTAGAAACATTTTTATTTTACACTCTGCGTAACGAAGCCTGTAATCTCCGAATATAAGGGTCTTCCACTACATCAATAATAGCTAAAATATCAGCTGGAATACGCATTGATGAGTGAGTAATATTAAGCTTTTTTGTCAATTTCTATAGTCAAAAAAAAATGGTTTGCGAATTTATCAAAATGCAGGTAACTCGGGCATAATCCGAGC